>JAJQGQ010000104.1 GCA_021200395.1 Erysipelotrichaceae bacterium | reverse complement strand
CTAGTAACATATCTACTGCTTCACTATGTGTAGGAATAGGTAATGTTTGACTATCTTTTTCACCATTATATTTAATTGTAAAAACCGAATCCTCCAAACCAATTCTCTCTACTACGCCAGATGTAATAACTGTTTCATCGTCCATTTCAAATAATTGAAACTTTAATGAAGAACTACCTGCATTAACTGCAATAACTTTTGCCATGTATAAATTCCTCCTTATCATCATTATATCATTAAATATTTAAAAAATTAATGGGAAAACAATAAAAACTTGATTTATATATAAAAAAGTATATAATACTTTTGAGCCAGGGGTGCTAATGCTGAGAAAGATGAAAATCTTATCCCTTATGATCTGAACTGGATAATGCCAGCGTAGAGAGTGCAAATAGATTTTTTGCTTTCCTATTCTGGAAAGCTTTTTTATTTGTTGGCTCCAGTAAAGGAGGAAAAAATGAAAAAACTAGAAATCAAATTAAATGCAAAAACAATGTCTTATATGGCGATGTTTATTGCCTTGCAGGTGGTATTGCAATTAGCTTTTAGCTTTATACCATCGCAACCAGAAGGTGGTAATATTTCAATTGATTTATTGCCAGTTATCTTATCAAGTTATCTCATGGGACCAGGTTATGGTTTGTTGGTTGGTTTTATGGCAACGATTATTCAATTTGCCTTAGGTATGGCTGTTTATTATGGGCCTTGGTCAGTGGTGTTAGATTATTTGGTACCTGTATCTATTGTTGGACTTGCAGCTTTGTTTCCTAATACAAAGTTTAAGAATATGAGTATTTATTGGGGTATTATTATTACGATGATATTGAAATTTTTATCACATTTTGCCTCAGGAGCATGGTTGTTTGGTATGTATGCACCAGAGGGTATGAATGTGTATGTGTATTCTTTTGCATATAATATAGTTTATTGTTTACCTACATTAATTTTATGTTATATTGCTTTTATGGTTGTTTATCCAAGACTTAAAAATGCTATCAAAGTGCGTTAAAAAAACTCTGCTAAGTGCAGAGTTTTTCATTTAGTCTAAATGAGGGCCAGCATTTTTAACACGATCTGGGAAGTTTTCGTATTTTTTGAAGTTTTCTTCAAACATCTTAACTAACTTCTTAGCTGTTTCATCATATTGATCTTTATGTGTCCAAGTTGCTTTAGGATCTAACAATTCACTAGGAATATCTGGACAGAATTTAGGAATATCTAAATTAAAGTATGGATCTGTTTCATAAGCAGCATAATCTAATTCACCATTGATTGCAGCATTGATCATACGTCTTGTATATTTCAAAGGAATACGTTTACCAACACCATAGCTGCCGCCAACCCATCCAGTATTAACTAAGAATACATTTGCATTAGCTTTACCAACGCGTCTTTCAAACATATTAGCATATAACAATGGATCTAATGGTAAGAATGGTTCACCAAAGCATGTAGAGAAAGTTGCTTCTGGTTCAGTAACACCAGCTTCTGTACCTGCTAATTTACTAGTATATCCAGATACAAAGTGATAAATAGCTGCATCTGATGATAATCTAGAAATTGGAGGTAATACACCAAAGGCATCAGCAGCTAAGAAGAAAATTGTCTTAGGAATAGGTGCTACACCTTTAGGATCAATGTTGGCAATATAATTAACTGGATAACCAACTCTGGTATTTTCAGTAATTGAATCATCATTAAAATCAATAACACGAGAATCTTCAAATAATTGTACATTTTCGGCAACCGCACCAAATCTGACAGCATCCCAAATTTCAGGCTCACTTTCTTTTGTTAAACCAATACATTTAGCATAACATCCACCTTCAAAATTGAAAACAGTTGTACGTGACCAACCATGTTCATCATCACCAATAAGCTTTCTATTAGGATCAGCAGACAAGGTTGTTTTACCTGTACCAGATAAACCAAAGAATAAGGCTGTTTTACCATCTTCACCAACATTGGCAGAACAATGCATTGTAAAGACATTTCTTTGTGGTAACATATAATTCATAATTGTGAACACACATTTCTTAATTTCACCACAATAACCTGTACCAGCAATACATACTAGATGTCTTTCAAAATCAATCAAAATAGCTGCTTCACTATTTAAGCCCAAAGCTTTATAGTCGACTTTATATTCTGGTGCTACTAAAATAAGAAAATCTTCAGCAAAATGTTGTAATTCACGATGTGTTGGTTTAATCAACAAATTAGAAATAAACAAATTCTGACTTGGTTTTTCATTAACAACCCTAAAAGCATAAGAATATTCAGGATTAGCACCTGCATAACCATCAAATACATATAAATCTTTATCTGTAAAGTGTTTACAAATACCTGCATAAACAGCATCAAATACTTCTTTAGAAGTAGGCTTATTAACACTGCCCCAGGCAATTTTATCATGAACAGCAGGTGTATCAACAATAAACTTATCATTAGGAGATCGACCAGTACGTTCACCTGTATTAATACATAATGCACCAGCACGAGAAAGTCTACCTTCACCATTTAATAATGCTTTTTCAACAAGTGAACCAGCAGGAATATTGCGATGCACTGTTCCATGAGTTTCAATACCATATTTCTTTAAATCAACTTTATCCATTTAATAACCCCCTTATCTGAATAGCTTGATTTTTTTATAGAAGATATTTTCACCCCGATAAAATTTTATCTTCTATCGGTTTGTATTATTTCATATTTCTATGTAAAAATCAACATAATAAAATGAAAAATCAGTAATGATAACTATTTTTTTCTTTATTTTTTACTTAAATTTAAGTAATATGATTATAATATATGACAATTGTTAACAAATTATTAAGGAAGTGAAAAAAATGGAAATTCAAATTCTTAATTTTATCCAAAATATCAGAACAAGTTTTTTAGATCAAATCATGATCTTTATCACCCATTTAGGAAGTGCAGGCATCATTTGGATTATTCTAACAACCATCTTACTGCTTTATCCCAAAACAAGGAAAATAGGGATCATTCTTACCATTGCTTTATTCATTGATCTTTTATTATGTAATATCATATTAAAAAATATCGTTGCAAGGCCACGTCCATTTAACATAAATACAGCTATTGAACTCATTATTAATGCTCCAACCGATTATTCATTTCCTTCAGGACATACATCAGCTTCTTTTAGTGTTGTATCTGTTTTATATATATTAAAACATCAATTATGGAAACCATCATTGATACTTGCTATAATGATTGCTTTTTCGCGAATGTATCTATATGTTCATTATCCAACTGATATTATAGGTGGTATTATTTGTGGCATTGTTTGTGGTTATTTAGGATATAAGTGTTACAATGTTTATTATCTGTCACAAAATACCTAAATAATTGTTGTATAAAACTTTCAAAATAATGATTTCTTGTGTATAATAATCATGTTATTGAAAAGAGGTATGAAGTTTATGCAATCATTGGTTGGTGAAGACGTACTTATACATTGTTATAAGCATGACGGGAGTATTCATCGATGCTGGAATAAGGGACACGTTTTAGAGGAAACAAATCAGCATTTTATCGTTATTAATAATCGGACATTGGTCAGTGAATCAGATGGAAGAAAGTGGTATACAAGAGAACCAGCTATTTGGTATTTTCCTAAGAATCAATGGTATAATGTTATTTGTATGATTAGAAAAAATGGTGTTCATTTTTATTGTAATTTGGCTTCGCCTACATTATATGATGGACAAGCTATTAAATATATAGATTATGATTTGGATTTGAAAGTATTTCCTGATTATAAATATCGCATCTTAGATGAAGAAGAATATTTACAAAATAGTCAAAAAATGCAATATGGAAAAGATATTGATGCCATTTTACATGAACAGCTTGATTTATTAATTAATCAAGCTATGGATATGGCAGGTCCTTTTAGACCTGGTTTTGCGCAATACTGGTATCAACAATATCAACAAAGTTCAAGGAGGCACTCATGATACAATTGATGAATGAAAAAGAAATGATAGATTTTGGTCAAACATTGGGACAACATCTTTTTCCAAAAGCTATGATAACTTTAGAAGGTGAATTAGGAGTCGGTAAAACAACTTTAACGAAAGGTATTGGTCAAGGTTTAGGGATTACAAAAGTCATTAATTCACCAACTTTTACGATTGTAAAAGTATATTATGGACGTCTCACTTTGTATCATTTTGATGCTTATCGCTTAGAAGGTCAAGATGAGGAATTGGGCTTTGAGGAAATGTTTGAAGATGATGGTGTTTGTGTCATTGAATGGCCTAGATATATAAGTGATATTTTACCTGCTGAAAGATTAGAAATACATATGATAAAAAATGAGGATGAGACACGTTGTCTTAAGTTGATTGGTAAAGGGACACAATATGAGAATTTATTAAAGGAGATGGGATTATGAAAAGATTGATTATGGATACATCGAATCAATATCTTATGATAGCTTTGTATGATAATGATCACTGTTTAGAAAAAATACAAGAAATAGGATCTAAACGTCAATCTGAAAATGCCATTCCTGCTCTGTCTTCACTATTACAAAAACATCATCAAGAATTATTAGATATTGATGAAATGATTATTACTTTAGGACCTGGATCTTATACTGGAGTTAGAGTGGCTATGACGATAGCGAAAACCTTAAGTGTTATTAGTCCTATTAGAATTAAGGCTATTTCTTCTTTGGCTGCTTATGCGGGTTTTGATAAATGTGTCTCAGTAATAGATGCAAGAAGTAAAAAAGTATTTGTTTGTGCCTATGAAAATGGGGTGCCTTTAATGAATGAACAATTGATGTTGATTAGTGATTTTGCGACATTTATGAAAGATTATCAGGATTTTAAAGTCGTAGGAGAAACGCAAGTTGTTGATTATCCAATGGTTGATGTTGATTTAGCTGATCATATTTATCAATTATCTTTAAATATTGATCCTGTTCCAAATGTTGATGCATTGGTTCCTTGTTATATTAAGGATGTAGAGGCTAAGAAAATATGTCTTTAAGATTTATGGAAATTAATGACTTAAAGCGTATTTGTGAATTAGAGAATCAGTTGTTTCATTTAGATGGTTGGCATGAAGAAGATTTTTTATATGAGATTAATGAGAATGATTTTTCATTTAATTATGTGTTAGAAAAAGATAATCTTATTATTGGTTATGTTGGTTTGTGGCTCATATATGAGCAATCACAAATAACAACAATTGTTGTTGATAAGGCTTATAACTTTCTATTATACAAATCT
>JAJQGQ010000035.1 GCA_021200395.1 Erysipelotrichaceae bacterium | reverse complement strand
GATATAGATAATAAATTTTGTAATAATTTATTTTTCTGCTTTAATAACTTAAATATTAGACACAACAATAAAGATAAGAACAATACCACAAAATATTTTAAGTATTTAGACGAAATGTTAAATGACGATTTAGAAGAATTATACGATCAAACCTATGACATGTGTTTGATTGCTTACCTAATGCTAGAAAACCCTGAATGGTATAAAAAAACGGAAGAATTAAAGAAAATTAGATATTTAAAATAAACACAAGGAGTAAAACAATGGATTTTCAAAGAATACAGGAACAACTAAATAATGAATTCAAGGTTGATCATAGACAGATTATATTCTGGTATGATGAAAACAAGGAATTTCAGGAAGATATAAAGGATTTGGTATTAGATAATGCTAAGGTTTTAGTATTATCTGGAAATGACTATTTTAAGGTAAAATATCTTCTTGAAATTGAAGATACAGACTCAAACTATCTTTTATATGCCTCATTTGTTAAACCTGATGACCATGATAATCCATTGCTAGATACTTTACTGTATTCTAAAACTTTCTATGCTGATTACTACTCATTGCTTGCCGATGAATTAGGTATATCAAAGAAACTGGTCAATCATTTAAGAAAATACGATAAGTTCTTCAATAATAAAGCAAGGAAAAAAGCCTTTGCTTCGTTAAATGAAGAATGTAAAAGTGTATCAGATATAGATTTATGTGTCTTAGCTGTTTGCACAAAAACAAAGGTTAAGAATTTTGATGAAATACTAAAAAATGTATTAATCAAAGGATTAAAAGATAATAAGCTTATCAAAGAAATTGAAAACTTTGGTTCTATTGAGGTATTCTGGGAATATGTATCTAAATACTATGGCTATGCAGATGAAAATCCAACATTGCATAAGTTCATGGTACAATTGTTTGCTACACATATATCAAGCATTACAGAAAATTTACCTCAATCATTACAACAATACGAGCTACCTCGTAAAGCTGAAGCCAGCCTGTTTATTGATAATCTTAAAAACAACAATAAAACATCTGCTGTCTTTGATGAATTGTCAGAAACAATTGGTCAATCCTTAAATATTAAAAATATAATATCTAAAATAGATATTGAAGATATCAAGAATAATGATGTATTCAAGGAATTTGATGAACAGTATATTCATCAGTTAATTAATTATGCTATGCAATCAACGAATTATGATAAGTTTGAAATGTATATCAATATAAGAGAAAATACACATTATTATGATGTATATAAAGATGTTTATGAAGCCTTAAAGTATGCTTTTTATCTTATCAAGGACATCAATCAATTCAAGCAATTCTGTCATAGTGTCACTATTAGTGACTATACTGATAAATATGTTAATATTGATAAATATTATCATTTATATGTCTATCATTATGACAAGATACATAGAGATGACTTTAAAGAACTTAATAATTATGTTGAAAACAAATACAACAATGAATATCTTGGCCCTATCAATATGATGTGGGACAAACAGTTACAGGAATATAAAGAAAAAGATCCTAGAATCTTATTACAACATGATTTCTATCGAAGAGTCATTGGATCAAAATGGGAAAAAGAAAAAACATGTGTTATCATTTCAGATGCCTTGCGTTATGAAGCAGGACTTCAGCTTTATGAGAAACTAGCCAAAGAAACAAAATATACTCCAGAAATGAAATATATGATATCAACTATTCCATCATATACACAATTAGGTATGGCAGCTATGCTACCAAACTATGGTATTGAAATCAATGATGATTGTAGTATTACTATCAATGGTCATAAAACCAATGGTATAGAAAATAGACATGCTATATTAAATAAATACAATGAACATGCTAGAGCATTGCAGTTTGATTATCTTAAGAACATTAGAGATAGAAATGAATTAAGAAAAGAACTCAAGGATGTCAGATTATTATATGTTTATCATAATCAGATTGATGCCAGAGGTGACCATGCATTAACTGAAAATGAAGTTTTTGATGCTGCACAGGAAGGTATCAGTGAAATAGAAACAATGATGCGTCGATTATGTAATGAAACAAATTTTACCAAGTTTGTGATTACAGCTGATCATGGTTTTATGTATAGAAGAAAGGATATTGAAGAAAGCGATAAGATTGATATTGTTGATGATGACAATATAATTAAAAATAAACGTTTTATCTATAGTAATCATGAAATCAATCAGAATGGTTCTATAGAGTTTGATACAAAGTATCTTGATAATAAGAATACAATGAAAGTCTATGTCCCTAAAGGTGGTAATATCTTTAAAGCCAAAGGTGGAGGTCAGCATTTTGTTCATGGTGGTGCATCTTTACAGGAAATTGTTGTACCACTCATAGAAGTTAAGACCACAGCAAGAAAAGTGGCTACTGAAAAAGTCACAATAGAACTTATGCCATGTTATAATAAGATTACAAATCTTTCAGCAAGATTTATCTTTATACAGGTTGATTCTATTAGTGATATTATGAAAGAAAGATCATTTACTGTTTATTTTATAGATGAAGATGGAAATGTTATCAGCAATAAAGTAAATATTAGAGCTAATATTGTATCTGATAATGTGAATGATCGTATGTTTAATGAAAGCTTTAATTTTATCAATAAGAAATATGATTCTAGAAAAAATTATTATATGATTATAGAAGATGAAGAAGGTATTGAATTTAAACGTTATTCATTTATCTTTGATTTAGCATTTGTGGATGATTTCGATTTTGATTTTTAGGGAGGTAATATAATGGATGATTTAAATATAAAATTAAAACAGCATTTCTATGGTAAGGTAGTTAGAAAAGACCTCACTAAAAAAATCAAGGAAGGAGCCAATGTTCCTGTCTATGTATTGGAATATCTGTTAGGCCAGCATTGTAATAGTGATGATGAAGCTGTTATAAAAGAAGGTTTAGAAAATGTAAAAAGAATATTAGCTAATAACTATGTTCGTCCTGATGAAGCTCAAAAGGTTTTATCAAAATTAAAGGAAAGAGGAACATATACTGTTATTGATAAAGTAACAGTCAAGGTTGATATCAAAAAGAATCAGTATTTAGCTGAATTCTCTAATCTAGGTATTAAGGATATACCTGTAGCTAGTGAATATGTATCACAGTATGAAAGATTATTATGTGGTGGTATATGGTGTATGGTAAGCTTTGAATATTTATATTTGGAAGATGAGCCTAAAACTTTACCTATCATTATTAGAAAGCTTAAACCTATACAGATGGCATCGTTTGATTTAAGTGATGTTATTAATGAAAGACAATACTTTGAAAAAGAAGAATGGATTGATGTATTACTAAGATCTATAGGTATGGAGCCTACAAAGCTCTCATATCGTGTAAAATGGCTTCATTTAGCACGTTTAATGCCTTTGGTAGAGAATAACCTTAACCTTTGTGAATTAGGACCTAGAAGCACTGGAAAGTCTCATGTGTATAAGGAAATATCTCCTAATAGTATACTTGTATCAGGTGGACAAACTACTGTTGCTAATTTATTCTACAATATGAGTACTAGACAGATTGGATTAGTAGGTATGTGGGACTGTGTGGCTTTTGATGAGGTTGCTGGTATTAAGTTCAAGGATCAGGATGGTGTACAGATTATGAAGGATTATATGGCATCAGGATCTTTTAGTCGAGGTAAAGAAGAAAAATCAGCAATGGCTTCTATGGTGTTTGTAGGCAATATCAATGAAAGTGTTGATAACCTGTTAAAAACATCTAGCTTATTTGACCCCTTCCCTGATCAAATGAAAACAGATACAGCCTTTCTAGATAGAATGCATTGTTATATACCTGGATGGGAAATACCTAAATGTAGACCAGACTACTTTACAAATGAATATGGTTTTATCACAGATTATCTAAGTGAAATGTTTAGAGAGCTTAGGAAAACATCTTATAGTGATGCTATGGATAAATACTTTAAGTTAGGCAACAACCTTAATCAAAGAGATACTATAGCTGTTAGAAAGATGGTATCAGCATTAATGAAACTTGTTTATCCTGATGGTATTTATAACAAGGAAGATGTGAGAGAAGTCTTAGAAATAGCTTTAGAATTACGTAGAAGAGTCAAGGAACAACTCAAACGCTTAGGTGGTATGGAATTCTTTGATGTTAACTTCTCTTATATAGATAATGATACATTTGATGAAGAATTTGTAAGTGTACCTGAACAAAGTTCTACTTCACTCATTCCTAAAGGAATGAATAAACCTGGACATGTTTATTCAGTTGCCTTTGGAAAGAATGGTAATCCTGGTACATTCAAGATTGAATGTGAAATATTACAGGGTAATGGCAAATTCCAGGTATCAGGTATTAGCGGAAAAGATGCTAAAGAAGCTTGTGATATTGCTTATCGATATCTTAAAGCTAATAGTGCTTCTATTAGTCAAAGTATTGCGATTACATCAAAAGATTATATATTACAAGTACAAAGTCTTAATGGTGTTGCTACGACAGATCATTTATCATTGCCAGTATTAATAGCTATGTGTTCCAGTGCCTTAAAGAAACCTACAGTATCATCTTTAGTTGTACTTGGTGATATTAGTATTGGTGGTACAATATCAAGAGTATCTAATCTTGCTGACATCTTACAGATGTCATTAGATAGTGGTGCAACAAAAGTATTATTACCAATGGCATCAGCTGTTGATATTGGAACAGTACCACCAGAACTTATGGGTAAGTTCCAGATTATATTTTATGGTACTATTGAAGATGCAGTGTTTAAAGCGTTAGGTGTTGAATAATATCTATAATTTTTAAGGAGAAAAGAAAAATGGAAGATAATGAAAATAGACTAGAAAATTATGTAGAAGATGAAGATAAACAAACGCTTGGAGATCATCTTGTAAATGGCATAGCATATGTAAAAGATGTGATTCAACAAACTTATGATGAAAGACTTGATTTTGAGGCTCAAAAAGCATATGATGCTGCAATAGAAAAAGGAATTTATAATACAATTGCTGCACTCTATGAAGCTAATGTTTCCGATGCTGAAATAATACGTGTTGTTTGTAAATTTTGGAATATGTCAAATAATGAAGCCCTAGATCGTTTAATACATGAAAAACGTCAGGCAATTTATAGATCATTAGATGATTATATGTTATTACAAGGCTATTCAAAAGACTACATTCGTCAATTTAATATAAGAAATCAAACCATGTTAAAATTAAGAAAAAATCCTGAACTATTAAAATTAAAAAATAATCCTAAAAAATTAATGTCATTACTTCAAGATGATTAAAACATATAAAAGCATAGCTATTTTAATA
>JAJQGQ010000135.1 GCA_021200395.1 Erysipelotrichaceae bacterium | reverse complement strand
AATATGTTTCATATAGAAAATAAATATTCTATGATATAAAAGGTAGGTGAAATATAAAATCTCATCAAAAGATGAGATTTTAGAATTATTTGTTATATTTATCTAATGATATTTTAGTGGCCTTTAAAACATCATATAAGATATATAAATCATTGACGGTACAACTTTCAAGTAATTCCAGGATTTGGGCAGTTAAAGCATTTTTACTGACAACTGGAGTGTCATGAAGCAGTGCATCTGTAGAAACTTCAAGTGCCTCGGCAATGGCATAAAATGTTTGTAAACTAAGTTTCGTGTTTGCTGTTTCGATATGACTCATATGAGTGTCAGAAATATCTACTTTATCTGCTAATTGAGCTTGGGTAAGCTTAGATGCTAACCTGTATTTCCTGATACGTTGACCTAAATCAAAATAGTCTATCATATTTCACCACCTATTTAATTCATTCTAACTTGAATTTTATAGGATAAAATGATATATTAACATAAACTATATAGGCTATTTTCTGCCTATATGATTAAAACTGAATGAATTGGTCATAATATTAAAGAGGTGAGAAAATGAACAAAGATATTATTGAGATGCTTTTTGAATCATGGTGTGAAAATAATGGACAATCCCAAGAAGCCAACAAGGCTTTAGAAGATATCTATAATTATTGTCAAGATCAACATATTCCATGGAACACACTTGAAAACCTTATCATCGAATATGCATCTGCTTTGCAACATCAAGCCTTTTGTGATGGTGTAAAAATAGGTTATAAAAGTACTCAAGCTGATTAATATCAGCTTTTTTTTCATATGATTTCATATTTATCTAACATTGACACATATTTATAAATTCATTATAATTTGATAAAAGGAGTTGGCTTATGGGAACATTAAAATTTTCACTGCATATGCTTAGAAATGAATATAAAAAAAGTCTTGTATATACAATTACTTTGATGCTTACAATTGCAGTGACTTATATCTTTTTTAATATCATAGATAATCCATATCTTATGGAAGATACACAAATGCTACAATCAAATGTTATAACTAGTGCTATACCATTTTCAACAACATTAGCTTTTGTGATTATCTGTTTTTGTGCATTTATGATATTATTCGCTAATAATTTCTATATTTCTAGAAAAACAAAGGAAATAGCTATTATGACAATGTCTGGTGCTAGTTTTTTAAAGGTAACAGCCTATTTATTTTATCAGAATCTAGTCATGACAATTATTGCCATGCCTTTAGGTATTTTAATAGGTATTGGCTGTTCAATAGGAGTTAATAGTATTATTTATCAATATTTAGATACGACTGCTTCTATCTTTTATATTCCACTAGATGCTATAAGTAGTACGATTATTACTATTGTTGTTATTATAGCAGCTCAATTATTAAATGCTTCAGGATATGTTTATCGTAAAGATATTGCTTACTTGTTAACTAGTGAAACCAGACCAAGAGCAGAAGATATAAGATTAATACGTATGTCTTCTCATATTTATTGGATTATTTATTTAGTTGCTTTTATTTTATTAGTTATAACTCCATATGATATGATGAATAGTATTGTTTATAGTTGCTTGGGTGTTTTTTGTATTAATGGGATGATTAAATATTGTTTTCCTACATGGTTTCATAAGATTAAAGAAAAGTTCTTTTTATCAAATAAGATATGGTTAATATCGCTATCTAATCTTTATTATTCTTTAAAAAGTGCAGTTACTTTAATAGCTATTTATGGTATCTCATCATGTGCATTATCGATGATTATGATTTTAGAACAGGATAGTCCTAGAGAAATGGTGACTTCTAGTATTGGGTTTATTGTGGCTATTGTACTTATTTTAACAAGTATTATTTATAAATATTCAATGGAAGCTCAAACTAGAAGAATGTTCTATTATAATTTATATAAATTAGGTTATACGTATAAACAATTAATATCAATTATTAAAAGAGAAGTTATATCATTTTATTTTGTCATTATCTTGTTACCATTCCTATTTATTGGAACATCACTCATATTAGCTTATATCAATAACTATGTATCTATGTCATTTTTGATTCTTATTATTTTATCCCAATGGATATCAGCAATCATTGCTGCGATATTCACTTATATATCTTATAAAAACTCAGTCTTAAAAGTCTTAAAGGAAGGTGTCCATTATGAGTAAAGAAATATTAAATGCTGATCATGTCACTAAAATCTATGGTGTTGGTACTAAAAATCCAGTTACTGCTTTAAAAGATGTATCCTTAAAAATGTATGAAGGTGATTTTATCTGTGTTATGGGTCCTTCTGGTTCAGGGAAATCTACTTTTATCAACAATTTATCAACCATTGATGTTCCTACTAAAGGACATGTTTATATCAATGGTAAAGAAGTTAGAAAAATGGGAGAAAATGAAGTTGGTAAATTCCGTTATGAGAATCTAGGCTTTATATTTCAGGAATTTAATTTATTAGATTCATTAACGATGTCTGAAAACATTGCTGTTCCTTTAACTTTGGCTAGTAAACCGATTGAAGAAATCAAACAAAGAGTTCAAGATATTGCTGAAAAATTAGAATTAGTTCACTTGTTAGATAAATATCCTGGAGAATGTTCTGGGGGCCAAAGACAGCGTGCAGCTATCGCACGTGCTTTGGTGACTAATCCTAAACTTATAGTTGCTGATGAACCAACAGGAAATTTAGATAGTCAGAATTCTCATGATTTATTATCTTTATTTAAAGATCTTAATGAAAAAGATGGAGTATCTATTTTAATGGTTACCCATGATTCAATGATTGCCTCTTATTCACAAAAACTATTATATATTAAAGATGGTGAAATTGAGGAAACAGTAGAAAGAAGAGATTTATCACAGAAGGATTATTTCCATAGAATTGTGGATGTTAATGCTGCAGAATCACAAAAATTATTTGTTGATTAAATATATGTTTGATTTTGTTCAATAGGTGTATAATGTTATTGACATTTCTTTGATATTTTCACACAATTAAAAAGTATTATTTTGGTAATTATAGTATATGATAGCATTATAAAAATGGAAAGGATGATTAAAATGAATGAAAATAATCAAAATTATTACGATGATGACGAGTTTTTACAGCCACCTACAAGACAAAAAAGACCAAAAAAGAAATTTCATTTTAGTTTATTTAAAATAGTTGTTATAGTATTATTAGTTATTTCTCTTGCTTGCAATGGTGTACTTATGTATATGGTATTCTTTAATACCTCTACTACATCATCTTCAAGTTCTTCTGGTTCAACTGTACAAGAAGTTAATTATGATGTTACAAGTGATTTGACTGAAATAGTTGCTAAGGCTCAAGAATCGACAGTTGGAGTATTAACATATGAAAATGATACTTCTTCTGGTAGTGGTAGTGGTGTTATTTATAAAGTTGATGGTTCTACAGTTTATGTGATTACCAATCATCATGTTATTGAAGATGCTTCTAAGATTGAAGTTGTTTATTCTAATGGTGAATATATTACTGCTGAACTTGTTGGTAGTGATGAGTATGGTGATATAGCGGTGTTAAAGATGACAGTTGATTTTGAAGTAGAGGCTTTTGATATTGGTGATTCTTCATTGTTAGAAGCAGGAGAAACGGTATTAGCCATTGGTAGTCCATTAGGTATCGAATATGCAGGAACTGTTACGCAAGGTATTGTTTCTTCGCCATTACGTACCATTTCAGTTGATTTAAATAGTGATGGTTCTTATGATTGGGATATGAATGTTATTCAAACAGATGCAGCTATTAATCCAGGAAACTCTGGTGGAGCTTTAATTAATGCGGTTGGTGAATTGGTTGGTATTACATCTATGAAATATTCATCTGAAGATGTTGAAGGTATGGGCTTTGCTTTACCAATTAATGATGTAGTAGAATTAGCCGATGAAATTATGGAAACAGGTAAAGTATCTAGACCAGTTTTAGGTATTAGTGGTATTTCTTTATCAGATTATTCTTCATATGAATTATATATGTATCGTATTACTGCCGATGTGAGTCAAGGTATCTATATTGCTTCTGTACAAAGTGGTTCAGCTGCAGAAAATGCTGGACTTCAAACAGGTGATGTTATTACAGCCTTTGATGGTACAGAAATTACCTCATATAAGGATTTCCTCACAATGCTTTACGCTAAAGATCCAGGAGATCATATTACTTTGACAATTAATCGTGATGGTAACTCTATGAGTGTAAGTGTTACTTTAGGTTAATATAAAATGATAAAGCTTATATAAGCTTTATCATTTTTTTTGTCTTCTAAAATAACTTTTCTTTTGTATAAAAAGAATATATAATGACCATGGTGATAAAATGAAAAACGAAATAAAAAAACAAATCATCCTTTCAAGTATTGTATTATGTGTTATTATCGTGACGTTATTTATCTGGTATGATAATTTTGTATTTCATACATATATCAATACGAATACTTATCAATATTGTTTTGCAGGTGAAAATAGTGATTTTCAGATTAATGGTTATGAATTTTATCAGACAAATAACACTTTACAAGCAGGAAATGCTAGAATATTGAGTTATCAAAGTGATTTGTGGCTGGAAAATGATATTGTTGATATTGTTTTCAATGTTAATGATGATATCAATTATGAAAATAGTTTGAATGTATCTTATGATAATGAAGTTTTAAATATGTCATTATATGAATATGATGATGTTGTTTCGATAGAAGAATTTGATCATCCTTATATTCATTTGTCCATTATTAGAAATAATCAAAATATTTATGAAGAAAATATTGATATGACGAATCAAGAAATAATGACCTTAACTGGTTCTAATAAAGATTATACGATTACCAATGTCTATATGACATCTTCATGGCTTAAAACTGGTGATTTTTCATGTAAAATAGATCATCTTGAAGAAACATATCCGTATATGAGTATTGATTATATGATAGCTGATGAAGAAGTAGAATTAAATGAATATGAACGTTTTGCTTATATTTCAGGAAATACTTTAGATATATTAGATAATGATGAATATCAATGTGTTTATGATGATATAGATAGTTTATTAGATAAAAATTTGATTTGTGTTATTACTTTAATGAAAAGCGAAGAGGATAATGATCCTTATATCTTTACTATTGAATTAAAGGCGGTGGAAGCATATGAATAAGAAAGATCGTATTCCTAATTATTTATTACGAAATGCTTTATTAACATTTGTCGCTGCTTTTCTTAGTTTTATGATATCTATTATGTCTTTTTATCAATGTAGTATTGTTGAAAGTATACAACGTATCTTTTTTGTAGATATTTATACAACTTTATAT
>JAJQGQ010000288.1 GCA_021200395.1 Erysipelotrichaceae bacterium | reverse complement strand
TCATAATATCTTAAAATGTCAAATATCTAAAGGGTTAAGATATTTGAAATCAGATAGTCAAAATATGATAAATGATATTGATTCAAAGTATGTTTACGGTATCGCTTTTTATGGAAAATCTTGTTATGTTACAGGTAATATTCAATGATTATAAAACTTGCTAAAAGTATATAATGCAAGTAGAAAAATTTTCTGAAAAAAGTACTTGCATTTATATTATCACTATGCTATTATATTAAGGCACTAGCAAGAATACTGCTTCAATAGCTCAGTTGGTAGAGCAACGGACTGTTAATCCGTGGGTCGTAGGTTCGAGTCCTACTTGAAGCGCCAGTGGCTCGTTGGAGAAACGGTTAACTCACATGCCTTTCACGCATGCATTCGCGGGTTCGAATCCCGCACGAGTCACCAATGTGGAGGTTTAGCTCAGTTGGGAGAGCATCTGCCTTACAAGCAGAGGGTCAGCGGTTCGAGCCCGTTAACCTCCACCATTTTTATTATTTGCCGGCTTAGCTCAACTGGTAGAGCAACTGACTTGTAATCAGTAGGTTGAGGGTTCAAGTCCTTTAGCCGGCACCATGCGGGTATGGTGAAACTGGCAGACACGCTAGACTTAGGATCTAGTGCTTCGGCGTGCAGGTTCAAGTCCTGTTACCCGCACCATTGAATGTTAAGATATGAAGAAATTCATATCTTTTTTATTTTATAAAATTCTTGATAATATCAATGTTTTTTTTGATTTTAGAATAAATTATATATTGATAAAAATGAAATACAATTGAGTTTAGCATATGTTCTTAAATCATATTAAAATAAGAAAAATTTGCTGAATTTCTGGAAAATTACCTCCAAATCTACGATGAATGTCAATTTTATTACCTCCGCTAATTAAAATTATTGCGGAATATAGAGGAAAATTCGAGAATCATCTGCCTTATTGTTTTATTTCTCAAATGCCTCCAAAAGTTTATTAGCCGAATGTTGTTTTATAGTGTAATCAAAATGCGTATAAATATTAGCTGTTGTAGTGATTGTGGAATGACCAAGCCATGCTTGTATTTCTTTTAAATCGACACCACTACGATAAAGCAGTGTTGCACAGCTATGTCTTAAGTCATGAAAACGAATCTTTCTTAAATTGTTCTTTTTCAACGTTAAGCCAAAGTTTTTAGATACAAAAGCAGGCTTAATGAGTCTACCTAATTCGTCAACATATATATAATCCTGATAATCATAATTATAAGAATCACCACAAATCATCATATTCTTATTTCTCTCATCCATCATTTTATTAAGTAATTGTTCAAATGGCTGAACTAATGGTAACGTTCTAAGACTTGATTGATTTTTAGCACGATCTTTTTCTTTTCTAACAACTTTACCTTTTAGAGTATATTCAGTGACAGTGTGATTGATAGTAATTGTTTTTCTATCAAAGTCTATAGCACTCCATTTAAGCCCTACAACCTCTTCTCTACGTAATCCATAGAAAGAGCCTAGTAAGACTGCAAACTCAATTCTTTGGCCTTTAGCGGCTTTAAATAACGCTTTTAATTCATCATCATTATATGGATTACCTTCATATTTTTGTGGTCTAGGAACCTGTACTTGATCAGCAGGATTCTTAACTATCAAATCAATATTCTTGGCATATTCTAGAGCTTTACGAATATTCGCATGACGTCTTTTTACTGTCGAAGCTTTTACTGGCTCATATTCAATACCATCTAGTTCAAAACCATTAATACTATTAGTATAATACTCTTGTATATCAATAACATTAAGTGACGATAAAGTAATAGCTTTTGACTTAAAATAAGGAGCAATGCGATGATAGATATTCATACTATAAGATGCATAAGTGTTTTCTTCTATAGTATTCTTCTCAATATTCTCTAACCAATATATAAGATAATCAGAGAAAAGCATATCTTTACCAAAAACAATTCGTTTATTACTATCTGAAGGTGTTTTTAAAGCTTCAGATTTTGAAACTACTGTTTTAATAATCGGTTGTCCAGTTTTCATTCTTATCTCATTTTTTATTCTGTTTCTTTCTAATACATCATCTTCCTTTGTGTCATAAATAATAAATTCAGATTGAACAAAATGCAACAATGACTCTGCATTTCGCTTATTGTTTCTAACTTTTAATCCAGTTGTAAATGATGGTGTTTTTCTTTTACCATCATAACCAGTATAGCTTAAAACTATATGATAATAACCCTGAACATTCTTTAGATGACCTGCTACAATTTCTTTATTCTCCATATATTTAACCTCCTTATCACATATTGAAGAAATAATAGCCCTACTCATCAGTTAACACTTTAACAGATGAGTTTGATGATGACAAATATGCGATTTTATTTTTCGTAAGATGCATCGTGAGTTATATATTCTAAAATATAGATTTTTGGAATATAATATTGTCTTCCAATCTTAAAATGTTTGATTTTGTTATCTTTTAAAAGCTTACAAGCTGTTTTTGTACAAATACCACCAAGCATTTCACATAACTGATCAACATTAACAACATCAGGGTAGCCCGTAAACATAGTATCGACCATTTTAGTATCCATTGTCATGCCTCCTTTCTAATCATATAAAAATATCACCTTACTTATCTGATTTACAATTATTGGTCATATACAACCTGGTTTATATTCAATTGATGCAATAAAAACAGTTAAATAAATAATCATAATCATTTGAAATACCTCCTTTCCTATATGTACAAGAAATAGCAAATGCTATTTCTGAATTTTTTAAAAAAGTTTTCTATGCATTGTTAATAGACTGCTTTGCTAACAGTTCCACAAGTTTTCTAAATTTAAAGGCTTTAGATATAACTTATAGGATTTCCACCTATATGATGTCTTGCCTGCGACAGAATTGTATACTGCTCGGACTGAGACGCATCATGTGTATCATTATTTCTCCTACATCATCGTTGCCAGATAAATGCAACCTTATCTTATAATCAAATATTTATCGCTCGCTTTAGTAAAAGGTCTTGGCGTATTCATTAAAGGGCTCAAATGTAGGGAACGTTATCAACAATCGCTATTTAGTTTTCAATGTCCTTTATGAGGTCTTAATTTCCCCTCACTTATTAGACAGCGAAAACACCCAAAGTGGGTAGTCTTTTTTAAAAAAAGTTTAATTTTTTTATATTTTGGCTTTTTTGCGTATTCTTTTGAGATGATATTTGACTGTATTAACGCTTATGCCTAATTGATTAGCAATTTCCTTGTTGTAATAACCATAAGTTCTTAACAGTATAATATTAGCTATGACATGATAATCTATATCCTTCATCGAATCGTATAATTTCTTATTATCTAATTGTGCTAAAATATCTTCAAAACTATTAATAGGTAATTCCATAGTTGTTGCAGCATTTTCAACAAGATCACTATCAACACATTGTCTTGTTTTATAAATTCTTTCAGATTTAAATATATTCCAATCATACTTACGTAATTCTTCAATAGCTTCTTGACTCATACCATACTCTGCTAAGATTTTTTCCTCACTTTCTTTCATCTTTTTCCATTTTCTTATTTCAGATTCATTATTATAGGACATATGCATTCCTCCTTTTGTTTAACAAAATTGATAGATTTATCTCATTGATTATGATGATTTGAAAATTATTGTTTATCTTTATATTCATTAGATACTATGATGAATCATCCATATCTTCATGAGTGTCTGTAAAATCCATAACAATTTTGATAATAGCAATCCATATTATGTGTATTGCTATAGTGTTTTTGTGCAAAGTTAATAGACTCTATTGCTTATACATTTCCTCAAGATTTATTCATTGTAAAGATTCTAACTATTACAACTATGATTATTATTATTTTTGGATTGTTGTTAGATAGGTACAATAACATCTTGAATTGATGGCTTTCATTAAAGGGCATATCAACCCTGCTATTCAGTTTTCAATGTTCCTGTTTGAAAGAATTTTTAATCCCTTCACTTAATAGCCGCCGAAAAACCCTAAATTGTTGATACTTTTTTTATTTTTTTAAATTTTTTTCAAAATTTTGCAAAATGCACCATTATTTTGCTGGATATACCCTTAATTCCATACTTTCGTTTAATGTTATAACGATAAGGTTAAATATCAAGAATGTAATTAACTTTGCTATTCAGTTTTCAATGTTCCTATTGAAGGATTTTTTTACCCCTCACTTAATAGCCACCGAAAATACCCAAAGTGGGTAAACTTTTTTTGATTTTTTTAAAATTTTTTAAAGTTTTTGCTGAATGCATCATTATTTTGGTGGATATACCCTTAATTCCATACCTTCATGTAATGTCATAGCAATTAACTCAAATCCATTAACTTTACTATTCAGTTTTCAATGTTCCTGTTGAAGGAGTATTTTTGTCTCTCATTTATAAGCCACCGAAAACCTCAAAATGATTAAAACTTTTTATTTTAGTAATTGATAACTACAAGTTGTATCTTAAATCGGTTCTATTCTGCTAAAGTTTCATGAGTTATTTATAATGCTCCAATTATTAGACGGCGAAAACCCCTAAATTGTTGATACTTTTTTTATTTTTATCAAAATTTTGCAAGATGCATCATTATTTTGGTGGATATACTCTTATTTCCATACCTTCATGTAATGTCATAGCTATTAACTCAAATCTATTAACTTTACTATTCAATTTTCAATGTTCCTATTGAAGGAGTATTTTTAATCCCTCACTTATTAGCCACCGAAAACACCAAAATAACAAAATTTTTTTAATTTATAATATTTTAGTAATTGATAATTACAAGTTGTATCTTAAATCGGTTCTATTCTGCCTAAGTTTCATGAGTTATTTATAATGCTCCAATTATTAGACGGCGAAAATGCCAAAATGATTAAAACTTTTTTTATTTTCTTCAATTTTTTGCTTTTTTGCTAAATGCATCATTATTTTAGTGGATATACCTTTAATTACATACTTTCTTGTAATGACATAGCAATTAACTCAAATCCATTAACTTTAGTATTCAGTTTTCAATGTTCCTGTTGAAGGAGTATTTTTAATCCCTCACTTATTAGCCACCGAGAACCCCAAAATGATTAAAACTTTTTTATTTTTATATTTTAGTAATTGATAACTACAAGTTGTATCTTAAATCGGTTCTATTCCGCTTAAGTTTCATGAGTTATTTATAATGCTCCAATTATTAGACGGCGAAATGACCTATAATTGGTAAATTTTTTTGAAATTATTGAAATTTTAAATAAAATTGCTATATGTCTGATTATTTTGCTTAATATACCCTTAATTCCATACCTTCATGTAATGTCATAGCAATTAACTCAAATCCA
>JAJQGQ010000160.1 GCA_021200395.1 Erysipelotrichaceae bacterium | reverse complement strand
GATTATGATGTATTTAATAAATGGGATAAATATAAAAATCAATATGAATGGAGACTTGTTGTAAACAATGGAATTCCTAGTAAAAAAGAATTAAGAATTGATATTGGTGATTTATCAGATATTATTATAAAGGTACATCGCAATGAATTAGTTAATACACTCAAACAATTGTTAGTATCTCAAGTTATTTATTATAGTGATATTAATGATTATTATGGTAATATATCAAGAGAAGAAATGAGAAGAAATTTTTGTAATTTAGGTAATAATAAAGGTTATTTAAATACTACTTTGGTATGTCCTAATGCAAAAAATATAAAAGATAGAAGAAAGTATTTGTTATCTTTATTGAAAAATTAAGAAGAACAAAGTTCTTTTTTTTCTAACAAAAAACGGAGGATATACTATGGATAAAATCATAAATATTCTTAATATAATCACTAGTCTTAATACTATTAAAAACCAGGATCCTTATGCTAATTTAGAAAAAGAAGCATTAGATATGTATATTGAAGATATTAAAAAATCTAATTTATCAGAAGAAAGTAAACTTATTTCGGTATTAACTGCAAAACAATATATTAAAAAACTTAAAAATCAAGTAGACATAGCTGATAAAGCTTTGGAATTAGCTAAACCTGGTACTGATTTTTCCGAAAATTCAAAGGTGAATGGTGATTGGCTTAATAGATTTATGGATTCTGCAGGATATGTATCAGATGAAGATGTACAACTTATTTGGGGTAAAATACTAGCTAGAGAGTTTGAGGAACCTGGCACAACTCCATTATATATGATAAGAGTATTATCAGAATTAACAACTTCATATGCTAAAGCATTTAATACATTATGTAGTATGTCATTTGGTTTCGTTGAATTAGATGTGGATGATAATATTAAAAGTTCAAACAGAGAAGTTATTGTTACATATGTTAATAATGAAGAATATTTCAAACAATTAGGATTATCATTTAATGTATTAAATGAATTAGAAACGCTTGGTCTCATTAAATTTGATAGTACTGCTGAATATAAATCTTCAATAAAAAATACTGATGATCTCTTGTTATATATCAATGGTCAAACATATGAAGTCTTATCAGATGATAATAAAAATATATATGTTGGTAATGTTATTTTAACAAGCGCTGGTAAATACTTAAATAGTATTATTGAATCTCCATTTATTGGTTCATATTATCCAATTGTAGAAGAATATTTATCTAAAAATGGTATTCATTTTAAAGAATCTTTTAAATATAAAATTATTGATGAAAACAATATTGTTCAAGTAATTAAATTATAAACATATATCAACAAAGATAAAAATCTTTGTTGGTTTTTGTATACAAAAAGGAGGGTTTAATATGATTGACGTTGATGCATTGTGTAAAGAATATCTTGAAACTAAAAAAAGGGAACTCAGATCTATATCTTATGATAAGTATGAAATCACTATTAATAATTACATATTACCATTTCTAAAAGATCATCCTATAGAAACTATAAATACTGATATCATATCTAATCACCTTAATGAATTAGTTAATAGTGGTTTATCACATAATACTGCTAAAATTATTAAAATAACACTTAAAGGTCTATATAAATATGCTGAATCCATCTATTCATTAAAGCATATAGATTTTTCAGTAATACATGTAGGTACTAATGATAAATCAACTAACATATTAGATGAATATCAGGAACAACAACTTTTTAGTTATTGTTGTAATCATATTGATGCCTTTGGTATAACGATTATATTATCTTTATATGGTGGTTTACGTTTTACTGAAATATGTGCTTTAAAGTATGATGATATTCATTTAAGTGAAGGTTATATGAATGTTAATAAAAAGGTTCAAAGAAAAGTCAATCGTCAAAACAGTCTTTCTAAGACTGTTTTTTCAACGGAAGATTTACAAGAACCAGAAAAAAGAAAAGTAGCATTATCACAGTTCATTATTTCTTATTTGGATGAATATATGGATCAGTATCATAAAGATTGTTACTTGTTAAGTAACAATTATAAATTACCTGAGCAACGTATTTATCAAAGAAAACTGAAGGATTTAGGTAATACTCTAGGTTTTGAAGTTAATTATATGATATTAAGAAATACATGTAAGGAAAAATGTATTCAAAGTCATGTGGATATTGATACAATATTAAAAACCTTTGGTTTATCTAAACTTATTGTTTCTAATGATAATAAGAATATAGATATCAATTTTAATCAAAAAGAAATGGATAAACTCAATCCAACATTTAATAATTTTAAAGATGTTATTATAAAATCGAAACAGAATTAAAGCAACCTTAGGGTTGCTTTTTTTGCTTTTAGTAACATAACGTCAAAAAACGGTCGAAAATTGTGTTAAAACGGTTGTTTTTTGTGATTTCTAATGTTAGAATATTCACACGTGTAAAACATCTGCGAATGAATTGTGAGGGAGAGTATTATGAGGATGAAGTTAAAAGGAAAAATACGTTATATTATCATATTCTTGATATGTTTTATAACTGTAGTTTTCCTTTTTTTGATGCAACTATCAAGACCAGTTGCGAAAGAAATCACTATTGAAGCTGGTAGTGATATAAGTGTTACTGATTTTTTGAAAGATAAAGATATAGATGGAACATTGGTTACAGAAATCACGGATTTTATGATGCATAATATTGGTGAATATGAAGTCATTGTTAGTGTCAATAATCATGAATATACATGTATGATGAATGTTGTTGATACAACTGCCCCAACTGCAACAAGTGTTGATGTTGAAGTCTATGAAAACAAAGATGTTAATATTGAAGACTTTGTAACTGATATCGATGATGCAACAAATGTTACTTTAACATTACTTAATGATATATCAACTGAAACTGCTGGTGAATATAATATGACTATTATTTTAGCTGATCAGGCATTAAATACATATCAGATTGATTCAACATTGACTATTTTAGTTGATGAAGAAGCACCAGTTATTAGTGGAACAGCGAATAAAAAGGTTGTTGTAGGTGATACAGTTTCATATAAAAAGGATGTCACTGTCACAGATAATGCAGATGATGATATTGAATTAAAAATCGATACTTCTAATGTCAATTTGGATGAAGCAGGCACATATGAAGTGACTTATAGTGCTACTGACAGTGCAGGCAATACCGCGACTGAAACAATTAAAGTCTATGTTGTAAATGATGAAAGTGATATCACAGAATATGAAGTTTATGAAAAAGCTCAAGAAGTATTGGATACCATTATTGATGATTCTATGAGTAAAAGAGAAATATGTGTTGCTATATATAACTGGGTTCATAATCATATGTCATATATCAATTCCAGTGACAAATCATCATGGACGAAAGCAGCTATGTACGCCTTCAATAATAAAAAAGGGGACTGCTATAATTACTTTGCCATTACAAAAGCATTATTAACTCAAGCTGGCATTGAAAATATCGATTTATCAGCTACAAAGCATACCCATTACTGGAACTTTGTGAAAGTTGAAGAAGGCTGGTATCATCTGGATACGACTCCTAGAACAGATCATCCTTATTTATGTTTAAGAACTGATGCATGGATGGATGCCTATTCTGCTAAACATAGTTATTGTTTCTCATATGATCCAGACTCTAAACCTGCATCAGCTACGGAGTAATATTATGAAGTTAGGAATTATTGGTGGTCTGGGACCACTCGCAAGTGTTTATTTTTATGAACTGCTTACAAAAATGAGTGATGTGAATTATGATCAGGGACATCTTGAAATCATTCTTCATAGCTGTCCTTCTATTCCAGATAGAACTGAATATATATTGGATCATACAAAAGATAATCCTGTACCTAAATTAATAGAGATAGGGAAGGAATTAGAAAGTCTTGGGGTTGATTATATCGCAATGCCTTGTATTACAGCTCATTATTTTCATGATGATTTAGCAGCATCTATTTCAGTACCAATCATTCATTTGATACAGGAACTTAAGGTTTATTTACTTAGTCATCATATACATAAGGTAGGTATT
Source organism: Erysipelotrichaceae bacterium (assembly GCA_021200395.1). GTDB lineage: Bacteria > Bacillota_I > Bacilli_A > Erysipelotrichales > Coprobacillaceae > JAJQDJ01. The sequence goes on along the minus strand of JAJQGQ010000160.1, from coordinate 1,449 downwards.
ATGGCAACGACTGGTACTATTACCACAAACCTGTTTCAAAATGAATTATTACATTCTGGTATTGAATGCGTCATACCTCATCATCAAAATGAGGTTATGCACATCATATACCAGAATGTTAAAAAGGGTACTGAAATAGATATGGATGTATTTCATATTGTATCTCAGGAGTTATTTGATATGGGTTCAGAAATCATTATATTAGGCTGTACGGAATTATCGATTGTAAAAAAGGAACATGATCTAGATGAAAGATATCTTGATATGATGGAGCTGCTTTCAGCTGTGGCATTGTATGATTGTCATATGAAGGTTAAGGAAACTTATCAATATTTATTAGAGGGGAGAAAGACATGCAGACAAATGTATTAGAATATCTGGAACATACAGTTATTAGAGTACCAGATAAAATAGCCTATGCAAATGATAAGGATAGCCTGACGTTTCAGCAGGTCTATGATTATTCCAGGGCTATTGGCAGTGCTGTTATTGAACGAGGCTATGATAAACAGCCGATTGTTGTATATATGAAGAAGCATCCTAATGCGATATGTGCTTTTTATGGGGTTATCTATAGTGGTAATTATTATGTTCCTATTGATGAGGAAATGCCACAATATCGTATTGATCTGATTTTTCAGACATTGAATCCTAGGATGATCATATGTGATAAGGATACTAAAGACAAGATTGATGTTGATTGTGAGTTGTGTTTGTTTGATGATCTTATTCAACATGATATTTTAGTTGATCAATTAATGATGGTTAGAGATAAGGCATTGGATATTGATCCTATCTATATTGTCTTTACTTCAGGTTCTACAGGGATTCCTAAAGGAGTTATGGCCTGCCACAGGAGCGTCATTGATTATATCGAAAATCTATCAGAAGTATTACAGATCAATGAAAATACGATATTTGGGAACCAATCACCTTTGTATTTTGATGCCTGTCTCAAGGAACTCTATCCAACACTTAAATATGGTGCCACAGCTTATCTGATACCAAAGCAGCTGTTTATGTTCCCTATCCAACTGATAGAATTTTTAAATAAATATCATATCAATACAATATGCTGGGTTGCTTCTGCATTATCACTGGTTTCAGGCTTTAAGACATTTGATACAATTAAGCCTGAATATCTTCATACCATTGCCTTTGGCAGTGAAGTATTTCCAATCAAGCAGTATAACGCATGGAAAGAGGTTTTACCTAATGCCCGTTTTATAAATCTATATGGACCAACGGAAGCCACAGGTATGAGCTGCTACTATGAAGTAGACAGGGATTTTGCTTTGGATGAAGTGATACCAATAGGAAAACCATTCCATAATACGGAGATATTATTACTTAAGGATGATAATACTTTAGCTAATGATAATGAAGTGGGTGAAATATGTATTAGAGGTACATGTGTAACTTTAGGTTATTATTGTAATGAGGAAAAGA
>JAJQGQ010000245.1 GCA_021200395.1 Erysipelotrichaceae bacterium | reverse complement strand
GTAAAGATCTTATTAATGAACCATTCTTAGTTATCAATGCCGATGATTACTATGGCAGAGAAGCATATCAAAAAGCTTATAATTATCTTACAGAAGAACATAATAGCAATGTTATGCCTGTATGTATGGTTGGATTTATCTTAAAAAATACTTTAAGTGACAATGGTGGAGTTACAAGAGGTGTATGTCAGGAAGATAACGGAAAGTTAATTGATATAGTTGAAACGCATAATATTGAAAAGATAGATGGAAAAGCTATTAGTGATGGTAAAGAAATAGATAAGGAATCTGTAGTATCAATGAATATGTGGGGATTATATCCAGAGATGTTTGATATATTAGAAAAAGGATTTGATGAATTTATCAATCAATTATCAGAAGATGATTTAAAGAGTGAATATCTTTTACCAACAATTATTGGAGATTTATTAAAGGATAATAAAGTATCTGTTGATGTTCTTAAATCAAATGATGAATGGTTTGGAGTAACATACAAAGAAGATAAAGATACTGTTAAAGAAAGTATCATGAAATTAGTAAATAAAGGTATGTATCCTAATAAATTATAAAATCATTTTTACATGTTTAAAATTATAATACGAGGAGAATTTGTTAATGGAAGAAATGAATGAAGAAATTGAAATTAATTTACTAGAACTGTTTGAATATATCAAAAAAAGAATACTCAAGGTTATTATCGCAACACTTGTTTGTATGATTGCTGTAGGAGCTATCACTATCTTTGTGATACCTGAAAAATATACATCAACAGCTCGTATCTTTCCAAAACTAGAAACAAGTAGTGATAGCGGTACAGTAAGCTCTACAAGTTCTATTAGTGTTAATACATCAATGATCAATAACTATGTTGAACTCATTGGTGGGACAACCATCTTAGGTGAAGTTGCTGAAACATTGAATATGGAAAGAGACGAAATCCAGGATTGTATCTCTGTATCTAATGAATCAGATACTATGATTATCAATATATCAGCAACTACTACAGATCCAGAGTTAAGCAAGGAAATTGTTGATACAACAATTGATATATTCTATACCGAAATCAAAGATAAACTAGATGTAGAAAATATGATTACTGTTGATGAAGCAGAAGTGGCTGAAACACCTTCATCACCTAGTTTCTTTAGAAACGTCGCTATCGCTGCTCTTGTTGGTTTAGTATTGAGTTTAGGATATTATTTTATTATGTTTATGTTAGATACGCATATCCACAATAAAGAAGAAGCTGAGAAATACCTTGGTGTACCAGTTATTGGTGTCATTCCTTATTTTGATGATAAATAGGAGGACTATAACATGTTCAATAAAAAACAAAACAAACATCAAAGAAAAAGCTTCAACCTATTAACCCAAACCAATGATTCTCAATTTGACTATGGTGAAGTCTATAGACATATTCGTACAAACATCGAATTCTCTACTGTTGATAACGAAATATCATCTATAGCTCTTACTTCAACGCAACCATTCGAATCTAAAACCACAACAGCTCTTAATCTAGCAATCATCTTTGCGGCTAAATACGAAAGAGTACTCATTATTGATTGTGACTTGCGTAAACCAAGACTCCATCAATATCTCAATGTTTCTAATCAAACAGGCCTTACAAATGCCTTAAAAGACTATTCCAAAAACAAATTCATAAGTGAAGAACCATTCAAAAAAATAACTGATGCCTCATTTGCAGGCTATCTAACTGTATTAACATCAGGTAGTAAAGTCCCTAATCCAAATGAAATATTAAGTTCCAATACATTCAAAAACTTCATTGCTGAACTTAAAAACACATTTGACTTCATTATTATTGACTGTCCACCTATATCTAATGTCAGTGATGCAGTTCCTATATCACATGCAGTCGATGGCACATTATTTATATGTTCATGTCAGGACACGAATAGAAAAGATGCTATCAATGCATTATCAATACTTAAACAAAGTAATGTTAATGTCATAGGTACTGTGCTCACAAAAGCTGATACATATCATAATGGCTATGGTTATGGATATGGCTATAAATACTAACAAGGAGGTATACATTCATGGAAGAAATGAACGATGAAATTGAGATTAATTTACTTGAACTATTCGAATACTTAAAGAAAAACATCACAAAAATAATCATTCTTACTCTTGTATGTATGATTATATCCGCTGCTATAACTATATTCATAATACCAAACAAATACACTTCTACTGCTCGTATCTTCCCTAAAATGGAAACGAGTAGTGACAGTGGAACTGTCACTGATACGTCTTCTATTAGTGTTAATACATCTATGATTAATAACTATGTAGAACTCATTGGTGGAACAACCATCTTAGGTGAAGTTGCTGAAACATTAAATATGGAAAGAGATGATATCCAAGACTGTATATCTGTATCTAATGAATCAGATACCATGATCATCAACATTTCAGCAACCACTACAGATCCTGAATTAAGTAAAGAAATCGTTGATACAACAATTGATGTCTTCTATGAAGAAATCAAAGAAAAACTCGATGTAGACAATATGATAACAGTCGATAAAGCTGAAGTACCTGAAAATCCATCATCACCAAGCTTTATTAGAAACGTTGCGATTGCTGGTTTAATAGGTCTTGTATTAAGCTGTGGTTACTACTTTATTATGTTTATGCTAGATACCCATATTCATAATCGAGAAGAAGCTGAAAAATACTTTGGTATACCTGTTATCGGTGTTGTTCCATATTTTGAGGATAAGTAATGAAATATATCGATATACATGGACATTATGCATGGGCTATTGATGATGGTATGCCTTCCATGGATGATGCTATAAAAGCCTTAGAAAAAGCTAAAAATATGGGTATTGTAGGTATTGCAGCTACTCCACATTTGGTTTGTGGGAAACATAATGGTGATGATATTTTACGTTTTAAAGCACGTATTGATGAGTTAAAACAAATGAGTCCAGATATTACCATCTATCAAGGAGCAGAGCTCTTTTTAAATGATGAATATATTGATCAACTCAAAAATCATTGGGTTATACCTTATGAAGGAACCAATACCTTACTATGTGAATTTGATATTAGAAAAAATCATCATTCTAATGATGAATTCGAAGACAGACTCTATGAAGTACGTCAAGCAGGCTATAAGGTTCTTATAGCCCACATTGAAAGATACTTCAGAGGTGGCATAGACATAGAACGTGTCGAAAACTTAGTGGACAATGGTTATATGATTCAAGTCAATTCAACAAGTTTTTTAGGTGTGCATGGTAAAACCATGCAAGATAATGTTTATGAATTACTTAGACATAATCTCATCCATTGTATCGCTACTGACACCCATCGTCCTAACAGTGAACGATCACCAAACCTTGACAAAGTCTATCAACAACTCCAAAAAGAACTCACTCAAGACGATCTAGACATACTCATGTATAGAAACCCTATGCATATATTAAGTAACGAAAACATCGAAACAACACACTATGTCAAAAAGGGATTATTCTCTAATTTCATGAAAAGGAGAAAAAAATAATGTTCAATAAAAAACAAAACAAACACAAAAGAAAAAGCTTCAACCTATTAACCCAAACCAACGAATCACAATTCGACTACGGTGAAGTTTATAGACACATTCGTACCAACATCGAATTCTCCACAGTAGACAATGACATCTCATCCATTGCCTTAACATCAACCCAACCATTTGAATCCAAAACAACCACAGCATTAAACCTATCTATCATATTTGCTGCTAAATATGAAAAAGTATTGATCATAGACTGTGACTTACGTAAACCAAGACTCCATCAATATCTTAACGTATCTAATCAAACAGGACTCACTAATGCTCTAAGAGAATACTCCAAAACCAACAAAATCAATCCTGAACACTTCAAAAAAGTCAACGATCAATCATTTGCTGGTTACTTAACTGTATTAACTTCTGGTAACAAAGTCCCTAATCCAAACGAAATACTAAGTTCCAATACATTCAAAAACTTCATTGCTGAACTTAAAAACATCTATGACTTCATTATCATCGATTGTCCACCAATCTCTAATGTTAGTGATGCAGTCCCTATATCACATGCCGTAGATGGTACTTTATTTATTTGTTCTTGTCAGGATACCAATAGAAAAGATGCTATGAATGCTTTATCAATGCTTAAACAAAGCAATGTCAATGTCATTGGTACCGTGCTTACAAAAGCTGATACTTATCATAACGGCTATGGTTATGGATACGGATATAAATACTAATGAAAACACATAAACTCTTTACAAGCTTTATTATTATCTTATTAGTATGTATCTTAGGATCTTTATCATTTTATCACTATTTGAACTATGATCATCATTATATCCATAATGATGTATCAGATATTGTTGAATCATCTGATGCCAATATCATTTGTATTGGCGATAGCCAAACAGTCATGAATAATGGCTATCCTGATAAACTAGAAGATCTTGTTAATCTTAAAGTTACAACATTTGGAGGTAAAGAACTCACATCAAGAGACATTGCAGCGCGTCTCAATGCTTATCCTCTTTATATTAAAGAGATAAGCATACCTGAAGACACGACTGCAACTCCTATCCAAATTTATAACAGCAATGGTTCAATCAGTACACTTCTTAGAAGTGATTCTTCTTCCATTCCTACTTGTCGTATTGGAGGCATTGAAGGAACTATTTCTTATAGTAATGGTTCTTATACCTTTACTAGAAGTGAAGCAGGAGAAGCTAAAACAATTAATGAACTAACTCATATAGTATTCACCCAACAAGATATTAATGAAGAAGATATTGTTATATTTTTAATGGGTAACAATGATGATGAAGATGAATATTTTGTCGATAACCTCATTACCTTCTACAATAATTTTATTGATGCGTATGATATTCATAATTATATCATTATTTCTCTTACAACAAGAAATGATAGTGATGAAGCTAATGAGGCTTTAGAAGAAGCATATGGAGATCATTTCTTAGATTTTAAGTCTTATTTATTATCAGATGGTTTAGAAGGTATTGAGCTATCTGATGAAGATAATGAAGCTATTGAAAGTGGTGAAATACCACCATGTTTCTTAAGTGATGAAATCAATGGTAATTCTACATTTAATACTTTACTAGCTAATCAATTAGTCGAAAAAATGAAAAGTTTAAACTATCTATAAAGGCGAGTTATTTGACACAACTCGCCTTGTTTATTCTTTAAAATATTTTTGATTGAGCAACAATCGCAATTCCCTTTTTTATTGACTCTTCATATGACATGTTTTCATACAAAATTTTTTTGGTAATAGTGTTGTAATCAGATTCATAAAACTTACTATGAATTATATCGTTTAACAATTTTGATATATCATATTCAGGTTGTGCTGAGGGATTATTTTTTGATTTTGTTCTATCATTTCTAACTTCGATTATAAGTTGTTTTAAATCTGTGTTTATATGCACATGAGGTAATAT
>JAJQGQ010000251.1 GCA_021200395.1 Erysipelotrichaceae bacterium | reverse complement strand
TTCTCTAACTGTATCTAAAAAATAATCCACTTCACTTGCACTATACCCTTTAAAATCAACCTGGAATTGTTTATTTAAGATTTTCTTTGGACTTAATTTAATTTTATTTGTCATATTATCATCAGCCTTCCTTGATTCTATTTTACAAAAAAAGGACATAAATGCAAGGATTTTTTTAAAAATTAAGAAATTATATAGTTTTTTTTAAAGTTATTGAAATTTATGGTATAATATGGAAAATATGAGAGAGGAAGAAACAATGGTTAATTATCCTAATTTAAAAAAAGCCCAACCAATTATTCATGAAAACCCTAATGAAAAACATTATACGGCTCATCGTGGGATGTCTTTAGAAGAGGATATTTCCATGTCTAATCAATATTATCTTATCAATGATAAAGCAGTTATTTATAAGAAACCAACACCTATACAGATTGTTAAGGTGGATTATCCAAAACGTGAAGCCGCAAAGATTGTAGAAGCTTATTATAAAACACCTTCAACAACGGATTATAATGGTATATATAGAGGAAAATATGTAGATTTTGAAGCTAAGGAAACCAGAGCAATGACTTTTCCGTTTAGTAATATTTCTAAGCATCAGATTGATCATTTAGATAGAATTCTTAGACATGGTGGCATTGCTTTTGTGATTATTGCTTTTACGAAATTAGATGAAGTTTATTTATTAGATGCTTCTTATATGGTGGATGAATATTATCATGCTAATCGAAAATCCATGACTTATGATACAATAAAATCCTTAGGGCATTTGATACCCCAGGGATATCAACCAAGATTAGATTATTTAAAAGTATTAGATATGTTTTATTTTAAGGAGGGGACCAAATGAAGAATATCGAACGTAAACAAATGATAAGAATTGTTGAAATTATTGCTATGGTCATTATGATTATCATCGCATCGGTGAGTATTTATTTTGGCTATGGAGTGATTCAACAGGTTGAAGGTTTTTCGAAAGATAAGCTTTTAAATAGTGAATCATCTGTACAGGTTGATCAAGATGGTAATGAATATTATTATTATGGTTCTGAAGGGGTTAAAAAGAATGTAGAGTATGATGATATTCCACAAGTCATGATTGATGCTGTTTTAGCTGCTGAGGATTCACGTTATTTTGAACATAATGGGTTTGATGTTCCTAGAATTATTAAGGCTTTAATGGGAAATATTGTTGCTGGTGGGATTACAGCTGGAGGTTCTACAATTACCCAACAGACTATCAAAAAATCATATTATCCTGATGCCGAGCAAACTATCACACGTAAAATTGGTGAAGTGATTCTTTCTATTGAAGCTACTTCACAAACAACAAAAGAAGAAATATTAGAGCTTTATTTGAATAAGGTTTATTTTGGCAGTGGCATAAATGCTATAGGGATTTATGCGGCTTGTCAGTATTATTTTGGTAAAGCTGTAGAAAATTTAACTTTACCTGAAGCAGCATTGCTTGCAGGTGCTATTAATAATCCTAATAAATATGATCCATTTAATAATTTAGAAGCAGCTCAAACAAGAAGAGATACAGTTTTAGATTTGATGGAGTATCATGGTTATATTAGTGAACAAGAATGTGAAGATGCTAAGTCTATTCCTGTAGAAAATACTTTAAATTACAATTCATTATCAGCTAATAGTGAATATCAGGCTTATGCTGATAAAGTGACTAGAGAAGTTTATGAAAAGACAGGTTATGATCCTTCTTCAACACCGATGATTATTACGACTTATATTGATACAGGATTACAAAGCTATTTAGATGAAATCGCTGATGGTGATGTCTTTAGTTTCCCTGATGAGTATTTACAAACAGGAGCAAGTGTTCAAGAATCAACAACTGGCAGAATTGTTGGGGTATTAGCGGCTAGAGATTATGTGGCCATGGGTACAAGTTATGCTTATGCTGCTAGTAAAGAATTAGTAGCTACAAATCCAAGCTATAATTATGGTCAACGTAATTCTCCTGGTTCATCATTAAAACCAATAGTGGCTTATGCTTCTGCTTTTGAATATTTAGATTATGCAACATGCCATTATGTTCATGATGTCCCATATAGTCAAGGTAGCTGGACGCCAAAGAATTGGGATAATCAATATCATGGTGATGTTTCAATTACTGAGGCATTGGTTCAATCATGGAATTTAGCAGCTATTCAAACATTAAATGAAGTTATTAGTGAAGTAGGTACCAGTGAAATGATTTCATATATGGAAGGTTTTGGCTTTGATATGTATGAAGAAGATTTTAATTTAGGTTATGCGATTGGTTCATGGAATACGGGCGTTTCTCCAGAAGAAGAAGCTGCTGCTTATGCAGCGATTGCCAATGGTGGTACATATATTGAACCACATACAGTTGAAAAGATTGAATTATTAGATACTGGAGAAGTTATTTATATTGATGAAGAAGCCCAAGAAAATAGTGTACAGGCTTTATCTGCCGAATCAGCTTTTATGATTCGTTCAGTGATGACAAGTTATGTTAAAACAGGTAGTGGTAATTATTCTTATTTGAATTTAGGTTATGAAATTGGGGCTAAAACAGGTACATCCAACCATGATTCATCAACTTCTAATCAAAATTTAGTAGGTAAAAGTAAAGACTTATGGATGGCTGCTTTTTCAGCAGACTATTCATGGAGTGTCTGGTGTGGCTATAACTCTGAGGCCCAGAAATTAGGCTATTACCCAACAGGTAAGCCAGCCGCCCAAATATCGGCATTGATTGCTAAATATTTACATAGTGATGGTGTCACAAATAGCTATCCAAGTCAACCTAGTGGAGTTGTGGAAGCAACATGTGTATCTGGTATCTATCCTTATGTAAAAGCAGGAGATGGTGTTCCTAGCAATCGTATTGTTTCAGGTTATTTTAAATCTAATAATACACCTAGTGGTAGTGCCAGTGGTGCAAGTATTACTAGTTTATCAGAGTTTACAGCAGAAATTGTGAATGATAATCAAGTTAAAGTCACATTTAGTGAATTGAGTGAAAGTTATACTTCTGGTACACCTACAAAGACTTATACAGTCAATGGTAAGAGCTATACGCTTCCTTATTATGGTGATATTAATCAGCTTTATGGTAATGTCGTTTATGTTGCCGAGATTACTGATTCAAGTGGTGAGGTTGTTCATAGTGAAACCTTATCTAGCAACACGGCTACATTGAATTATACGTTATCACCAGGTAAATATACAGTCTCTGGCTATTATGCTTATGAAAGTAATACATCGACTACATCCAACAAGATTAGTCAAGAAGTGACAGTTGAAAGTACAACACCAGCAACTTATACAGCTAGTACTCCTACAACTACTTCTATCAGCTATACAATTACTGTACCAACAGGTAGCAGTGTTACTGTTGAGTTGAATGGCGCAAGCAAGACAATTAGTGAAAACAGTACTGTGACATTTAGTGGTTTAACCCCATCCACAAAATATACCACAACATTTAGTGAAACAACTATTACGGGAACAACTAGAAAACTAGATTCACATACATTCACAACAGCTGATGAGCCAACAACATCAAATGATGACTCAAATAGTCACAATAATGAAAATTCAAACAATTCAAATAGTAATTCAAATAATAGCTCTAGCAACAAACGTTCTAATAATACAAGTAATGAAACTACTCCACAAGACGAATAAGAGAGATCTCACGATCTCTCTTTTAAGTATTTTTTCCTTTTTTCTTCATGACATATATCAATAAGTGAACAATTCTGACAATTTGGATTTATTGCTTTACAATGATAACGACCAAAGAAAATCATTTGATGATGCGTTTTCGTCCATCTTTGCTTAGGAACAGCTTTTTGTAGTTTCTGTTCAACAATAATCACAGAATCGTCTTTTTTCGCTATTTGAAGACGTTTAGAAATACGTTCAACATGAGTATCAACCGCAATCGCTGGTACGCCAAAACCCTCGGAAACAACCACATTTGCGGTTTTTCTGCCGACACCAGGTAAACTCATTAATTCTTCATGAGTTGCGGGTACTTCACCATGAAATCTTTCTATTAATTGATTGGCCATAGCTTTAATATTTTTGGCTTTATTGTGGTACAAGCCAATCGTATGTAAATCCTTTTCTAATTCCTCAATAGGAGCATAAGCATAATCTTCTACTGTTTGATATTTCTGAAATAAAGTATTCGTAAGCTTATTAACGGAAGCATCTGTTGTTTGGGCTGAAAGCATGACAGCAATAAGTAACTGTAGATGATTTTCATGATTTAATTCACACTTAGCATCGGGAAACATTTCATCAAAAGTATCTAATATGCGTTTCATCTTATCTTTATTCATTATCCCACCATTTATAATCCTTGATTTTTTGATCAAATGTTTGATTTTCTTCATGTTTTGGTGCGTAACGTTTCTTAACACCATATTTTTGCCAATTATCTAATATTTTTTCAATATATCTAAAATTCACTACCCCAGATTTAACTGCTTCATTCAATGCTTCCATAATCATCATATCACTAAATCCTTGACTCTTAAAAGAATTAATAATTTCAATTTCTCTTTGCGATAAGCTTCTTCCAAAAGCATCTTCAAACATTGAAATAAGGTCCATATCCTTTGTCTTTTCTACTTCAATATTTAATAATTGTTTATATAAAGGTTTTAAATCTAAAGAACCATTTATTCTATTTAATAAATGCATATCTACTAAAGATATAAGTACTTCATCAATCTTAGATAAGGACAATTGACAAAATTGACTTAATTTTGCAGGAGTTATAGGTTTAATATTTAAATCCATTAAAGTAATCATAATAATCAACAAATAAACCTGCTGATCTGTTAATTTTAATGATTGCGCTTTAATAACCAACAATTTTCGATAATCTATACAATCATAATCCAATAAATCTTCAATACTATTCATCTAACTTCACCGCTTTTATAAAATCTCCACTCGATAAATCATAATACACATATAATAACATATCTTCACCTTGATATAAGCCATAATAAACAAAACGCTCATTCTCATAGGCTACTTCCAAATCATCTAAAACAATATCATACTTATCTGTAATCTTTTCTAAAACACTATTCTTGCTGACAACATCACCTTGATAAGTATCAACCAAATTCAAATCTGTATCATAAGCCACATAAGACTCTTCCCCATCAATATTAACTTTTAACATATAATATACACTCTTACCACGATATTCACTAAAATAATCAAGATATTCATAATTATTGTCTTCACAAATCTGATTTCTGATTTCATCTAAATTATGTGTATAATTATAAAATGGAACATGAACAAATAACATATAAAAAGTCACTATCACTAAAATAATACCTAATATAAGGGTACTTAAAATAAAAGTTCGATTCTTCATATGTTCACCTCCATGAATGATATTATACAATATAAACATAAAAAAGCAAAACAAAAAAAAGCTTCAAAGAAGCTTTAACGACGATTTCCTCGTGAATTTCCCATA
>JAJQGQ010000241.1 GCA_021200395.1 Erysipelotrichaceae bacterium | reverse complement strand
ATGAATCGCATCCTTTAGAATAATAGGCTATTAGCATATAGGCATCTGTACTTTTTCCAAAACGTCTAGGTTTAGCAACAGATATATATTTATTTTCATCATGTTTAATCTTTTCAATTGCAGGTATAAGCAAAGACTTGTCCACATAATATGGCTTGTATCTTTCTTCACTATACAAACTATTATCTGGATTTAAATAATTTCCCATAGTATCAATCGCCTCCTTTAAGCTATTATACCATATATTTTATATTTCTTATATATCATTTTAGGGCAGAAATTTTATATATTTTTTAAAAAGTGACACAAAAGTTACACATGAATTTGTTATAGTATTAAAGGATGATAAAGGACCTCATATTTATCATCTATAATTCAATCCTTTTCCTCTATATCAAAAAGGAAAAAAACATAGGTGCAAGCCCTCATCTTGCACCTATTTTGTTTATAATGATATTTGTTACATCTTCTAAAGAAGAATCATTGATAATATGATAATCACAGGCGTCAAGATATAATTGACGTCTTTCTTCATCTAGACGATAAAGCTTATCAGCTCCTTCTTTAAGAAGTGGGCGTGAAGATGTTTCAACATCTTCAACAATTAATGAAATAGGTCTATCCAAATAAAAGATAACACCATTTTCTTTTAAAAATGCTACATTCTCTTTTCTTTTAATGACCCCACCACCAGTAGATATAACATGACCTGTTAATTTTGCCATATCTTTACAACACTCTGTTTCTCTATCTCTAAAGTAGTCTTCACTGATATCAAACATTTCATTAATAGTCATATGGAATTTATCAACAATATAATCATCCATATCAATTAAAGGACGATTGAGCTTTTGGGCAATCAATTTAGATATAGTTGTTTTACCACTACCCATAATACCTATTAAAATAATATTCTTATCTGACATAATGACCTAATATCCTTAAGGTATTCGTATGAGCTTTCATACGTTCTAATACTTTAATAATACCATAATCATTAAGACTACCTTCAAAATCTACATAGAAATAGTATTCCCAAGGTGTATGTCTAACAGGTCTTGATTCAATTCTAACCATATTGATTTGATGATCATTGATTGTTTTGATCACTTGATATAAGGCTCCAACTTGATGCTTTGTAGTAAATACAACACTGACACAATTGGCTCCTTCCACACGTTCAAGATTTTTTGAAAAGATAATGAAACGTGTTGAGTTGGTTTTTACATTTTCAATATTTTCACCAATAACATCTAAGTTATATAGCTTAGCAGCATGTACAGAAGCAATAGCTCCTAAGTGTTTATCATTCATTTCAGAAATATATTTAGCAGCTTCAGCTGTATCGGTATATTCATGAGGGGTAATGTTATGGGCTTGTAGATATTTAGATGTTTGTAGTAATCCTTGAGGATGTGAATAAACATCTGTAATATCTTCGAGTTTTGCTCCTTTAAGGCCTAATAAATGTTGAGAGACACGAATATGTTGTTCACCAACAATATAAAAGCCATAGTCTCTAATACAATCATAGTTATCATTAATAGCTCCTGTAGAAGAGTTTTCTAAAGGGACAATACCATAATCTATTTCATCATTTTTTAAAGCTTCATAAACATCTTCAAATTTCGTATAATGTTTTCTCTCTGCTTCTTCACCAAAATAGATTCTTAATGCCAATTCAGAAAAAGCACCTGGAACACCTTGGAAACCAACACGTATGTTATCTTTTTTAGGTTCTTTGAGTTCAATGGTATTTTCTACAGGAATAAATGTTGCCTGATAGGATTTAGAAATATTCATAAGATCTTGAATATAGTTTTTGGCATATTCTTTGAGATTATCATCCTGTACATCAGAAATGGTTTCATTAATTACTTCATTTTCTCTATCAAGCTGGAATATTTCCATATTATGAGCTAATTTATAGTCAACGACTTGTTTAGATAAACCCATTCTTTTTTCAAATAATTGTAGCATTTGTTGATCAATTTCATCTATTTCTGCTCTACATGTTTCTAAGTCTTTCATATTTAACCTATCATGTCCAAGATACCTAAAGCAGCCATTGATTCAACAACGACAATTGCTCGTGGAACGATACATGGATCATGCCTTCCTGTAATTTGTAAAGTTGTATTTTCATGTGTTTTCACATTAATTGTTTGTTGTGTTTGGGAGATGGATGGTGTTGGTTTAATACCTACACTAAAGATAATTGGCATACCATTGCTGATACCTCCCGTTATACCACCGTTATTGTTTGTCTTGGTTTTGACTTGGTCGCCTTCAAAGTAATAGCTATCGTTGGCTTCATGGCCATAAAGTTTGGTAATATCTTCACCTAAGCCAAAACTCACACTTTTAACAGCAGGAATACTAAATAACAATGGTGATAAATGTGCTTCAATGGAATCAAAGAAAGGATTTCCTAAACCTGCAGGAACATTTAAAATAGCACATTCAATTTTGCCTCCTGCGGAATCTTGATTCATTCTTGCTTCTTCAATCACTGATTGCATGGTAGAAAATATGTCATCATCAATTGTTGGATAAGGTTTTTGTAGGAGCTCTTCTAAATCAGATTCATTGATATTGACGCCAAAACGCTTATCTTCAATATCTTTTATACTTTGAATATGAGCACCAATGACAATCCCTTTTTGTTTTAGTATTTGTCTAGCAACACTACCAGCAAATACAATCGGTGCTGTTAATCTTCCTGAAAAATGTCCGCCACCTCTGACATCATTGAATCCCTGATATTTGATATAAGCAGGATAATCAGAATGTCCTGGACGCATGCATTCTTTTAATAATGAATAATCTTTAGAGTGTTGATCACTATTGTAAATCATAGCACATAATGGTGCACCAGTCGTAACGCCAGCAAGGATACCACTCATGATTTCAACTTCATCTTTTTCTTTGCGTGGTGTCGACATTTTGTTTTGCCCAGGTGCTCTTCTTTTCATATTTCTATTGATTTCATCCATGTCTAGTTTAATGCCAGCAGGTAAGTTTCCAATAACTATTCCAATAGCTTTACCATGACTTTCACCAAACAAGGATAATTCTATATTTGTTCCCCAATTAGCACTCATCAAATACGCCTCCTAACATCTTAAAATCTTCCCAAAAACTTGGATAGGATTTTGATACACAATCCTTATTGTCAATCACAACACTGCGTTGACAACGCGTAGATGCAATTGCTTCCATCATAGCCATACGATGATCATTATAAGATGAAACTGCTCCACCTTTTAAATGACAACATCCGATAATTTCCATCGAATCTTCATATTCTTTGGCATTACCACCCAAAGCATGAATCACTTCTACTGTTGCTTTTAAACGATCGCATTCTTTAATACGTAATCTTCCAATATTTTGAATCAATGATGTACCATGAGCTAACGCACAAGCAATGGCCATCACAGGAATAATATCAGGACATTGTGAACCATCAATAACTGTCGCATATAATCGATCACTCTTCATTTGATAACCTTCATCAGTCTCTATTAATTGTCCACCCATACGTTTCAACATATCAACAACAACCTTATCACCTTGATAAGAATCCAAATTCAAATCCTTTAAAACAACATCATTACCTAAAGCTCCTGCTACTAAATAGAAAGCAGCCTGCGAAAAATCAGCTTCCACACGATAATCATGACTCATATATTCCTGATGACCAGGAATTATCAATTCCTGATAATCATGATTCATCACTTTGATATGAAACTGTTCTAACATCTGTAAAGTTAAATCAATATAACCTTTTGATTGTAACGGTGAAGTAATAATAATCTTAGAATCTTTATCTAATAAAGGTAAAGCAAACAATAAACCACTAATAAATTGTGAAGAAACATCACCAGGTATCATAAATGTATCTGATAATAACTGTCCTTCAATATTTAAATCCAAAACATTTTCTTGATAACTATATTTTATATTTTGTTTATCAAATATATCATAAAACACATTTAATGGTCTTTGTCCTAAACGACCTTCACCACTAAAGTGAACCTTTGCATCACAAACTAATGATACAGGAACCATAAATCTTAATGTTGATCCACTTTCACAACAATCAATATCATATTCCTTTTTACTATAAGTTGTTGAACCATCTATAATTAAGGAATCATCTTTTTCAATAATAGTCGTTCCTAAAGCTTTCATAGCTGATATCGTAGCAATGATATCTTTAGAATATTCAATATTGGTAATAGTACTTTTCCCTTTAGCTAAGGATGCACATATAATAGCACGATGAGCCATACTTTTAGAAGGTGGTACAGTCACTGTACCCCTTAATTTTTGTGGTGTTATTACAACTGCCATTTATACAACCTCCACTTCATCAATAAACGATAAATCACTAGGATATACAAAATATTGACCAATTTCTTTTAATAAAACATAATTAAGCTTAGAATGAATATTCTTCTTATCTAAAGACATCGCTTTTTTAAGATCAGCTGTTGAGACATGTGATTCATAAGGTAAATGATACAAAGAAACAACTTTCTTTATTTGTTCACTTGTTCCTATGCTTGTTAAACCTTTCATCTCAGCTATACGTGTTAATTGCACCATACCAATACTAACAGCTTCACCATGAGAATATGTTTCATAATGATAATATTGTTCCAAAGCATGACCTAGAGTATGACCAAAATTCAACGATAAACGATCACCAAAATCAAACAAATCTCTTTCCACCACTATTCTTTTTAAATCAACACAACGATAAATAATCTCATCAATATCTTCATATAAATTATCAAACGATGCATAACTTCCTAAACGATCAAACAAATCCTTATCAAAAATACATCCATATTTGATCACTTCACCCATACCATCATTGATAAATCTCTTATCTAATGTCTTCAACGTCAAAGGATCAATCAACACCATCGTCGGATGCTTAAAAGCACCAATCAAATTCTTCCCTTCAGGTAGATCCACTGCAACCTTTCCCCCTACACTAGAATCTACCTGTGCTAACAATGACGTAGGAATTTGAACAAACTTCAAGCCACGCAAATACGTACTAGCTACAAAACCCGCTAAATCACCTATCACGCCTCCACCTAAAGCAATAATCAAATCCGTTCTCGTCAAATGGAAATCCAATATCTGTTTGTATATACTAGGTAAAATATCAAATCTCTTAGACTGTTCACCATGAGGAACAATCACATGATTCACTTGATATTTTTGTTTCAACTGATCTTCTAACTTATCCCCATAATAACTAAACACCTGATCATCTGATATAATCATGATCTTTTCACCCTTATAAACAGGTTCAATATAAGCATTCATATTATCCAATATACCTTGTTGAATATAAATAGGATAACTATCCTTGCCTAAATTCACTGTCATTTCCATGATTATCACCCCTAATATTTTATATTTCTTTACCTACAACCTTTGCAATACCTGCTAATTGTTGTAACAATTCTGTATACTTTTCTGGTTTCAATGATTGTGGACCATCACATAATG
>JAJQGQ010000094.1:1000-5538 GCA_021200395.1 Erysipelotrichaceae bacterium | reverse complement strand
ATATGACTGGTTATAAAAATTAAAAAAGAATTTCAAAAATTATTAAAAGAAAAACAAATTTATTATTATATTGTACCGACAGATGATGACCATCAATCAGAAATGGTTGGAGATTATTATCAAGTACGTGCTTATTTAAGTGGATTTGATGGAAGTGCGGGAACATTATTAGTGACACCTCATAATGCTTATTTATGGACAGATGGACGTTATTTCATTCAAGCTGCGAAACAATTAGAAGATGGTATTACCTTAATGAAGATGCGTCAAAAAGGAGTTCCTACCATTTTAGAATTCTTAAGTGAACATGTTAGTGATGGAGATGTCATTGGTTTTGATGGACAAACGATGACTTATCAGTTTGTAGAGCAATTAGAAGATGCACTAGATGCTGATTATGAAATTAAGTGCATTGATTTAGCTAAAGATTTTTGGGTTAATAGACCAGAACGCTCACATGAAAAAGCTTATATTTATGACATTCAATATCATGGTATGAGTGCTCATGAGAAGATAGAAATTATTCAAGAATATATGAAAGAAAATGATTGTCAATATCATATTATCACGACACTAGATGATATTGCCTGGACATTTAATTTAAGAGGTAATGATATACCTTGTTCTCCTACTGCTTTAGCTTTTGCCCTCATTACATTGGATAAATCTTATCTATATTTACAACAAGGAACATATGATTTAGATTTAGTGAAAGCTTATCAACAAGAAAATATATTAATGAAAGATTATTTAGACATTTACAAAGATGCTGCCTCTTTAAAAGGAAGAGTTTTGTTGAGCACAAATAATGTGAACTACGAATTAGTCAATCAAATCCAATGTGAAATTGTTGATGGCACAAATCCATCACAAGCTTTTAAAGCTATTAAAAATGATGTAGAAATTAAAAATACCAAAAATGCCCATATCAAAGATGGTGTTGCTGTGACTAAATTCATGTATTGGTTAAAGAATAATTATGGAAAAATAGATATGGATGAAATATCAGTATCTGATAAATTATTATCTTTTAGAGAACAACAGGATTTATTTGTAGAACCAAGTTTTACGACTATTTGTGCTTACCAAGAAAATGCTGCTTTAATGCATTATCATGCCACAAAAGAAAATCATTTTGATATTCATGATGGACTATTATTGATTGATAGTGGTGGACAATATCTAGATGGTACAACGGATATTACAAGAACATTTGTATTAGGTAGTGGTACTGATAAGCAAAAATATCATTTTACAAAAGTATTACAAGGGTTCTTAGCTTTACAAAATGCTCATTTCTTATATGGTGCTACAGGTTTAAGTTTAGATATTCTAGCACGATATCCAATGTGGGCTGATGATATTGATTATCAATGTGGTACTGGTCATGGTGTTGGTCATTTCCTTAACGTTCATGAGGGTCCTCATGGTATTCGTCCCGTTGTAAGAAGCACAGAAAATACACCTTTAGAGGCTGGTATGGTTGTGACTGATGAACCTGGTGTTTATTTAGAAGGCGAATATGGTATCCGTCATGAAAATGAGTTATTAGTTGTAGAAGGTGTAGAAAATGAGTATGGTCAATTCATGCATTTTGAAACTTTAACATATGTACCTATTGATTTAGATGGTATTGATACTAATATTCTTACATATCAGGAAAAACAATGGTTAAATGATTATCATAAAGATGTTTACAATAAGATTTCACCATATCTTACATATGAAGAAAAAGAATGGTTAAAAGAATATACGAGAGGAATTTAAATATTTGACATACTGTCTAATGTTTGATAAAATACTTATAACTTCAATATAAACGCAAAGGAGTCTTTCCTTGCTGAAGTGGTTAATATCTGAATGCTATTTTTAGCATACTCAAATATTAATAGCTTACGGCATTAAAGACTCCTTTTTATATATTTAAGAGTTGAAAATTAATGTCGTTTGCCAGAAAGGAAGGAAAACGTATGTCACTAAAACAAACAACAGCTTACAAGATCGTAATGCAAAATTGCCACTCTTATATGTGTATAAAGGTCAATAAACGAATTTATGCATTTAAATATCGTTGGTATCCTACTTCACAAAAAGTTATTGAAAAAATATCAAGAGATTTTATTCTAAACGATAAACAAAAAGAGTTTATTAAAAATTGTCATCATGAATTTTATGATGATATGAATAAACAAATTAATTATGCTAAACTTTATTCCTGGATCGATTCACACAAGTGACAAAACCAAGGCAGTGATACTGTCTTGGTATTTTTTTGTTTATCTTCTTTTTAATTGACATTTTTATCTTTTATGATTAATATATTTCTTAGTCTTAGAGGAGGTTATATTCATGATATATTTTGATTATACAGCCAATTGTCCTACTGACAAAGATGTATTAGATACCTATATTAATACTACAAACAATTATTATGCGAATCCTAACTCATTTCATGACTTAGGATTACAAGCTAATGAATTACTCAATAAAAACAGTTTAGAAATATTACAATTATTACATAAAGAAGATGCTGATATTATTTATACTTCTGGAGCAAGTGAATCTAATAACTTAGTTATTAAAGGTATTGCTGAAAGATATAAAAGTAAAGGTAAGCATATGATTATTGGTAGTTTTGAACATAATTCTATTACAGTACCTATTTCTAAGTTACAACAATTAGGTTATGAAGTAGATATTGTTCCTGTTGATAAAGATGGTATTGTTGATTTAGAAGAATTAGAATATCTTATTAGAGATGATACAATATTGGTTAGTATATGTAGTGTTGATAGTGAATTGGGGATTCGTCAACCGATTGAAAAAATTGGTAAAATACTAAAGAATCATTCGTGTTATTTTCATAGTGATGCTTCACAAGCTATAGGAAAAACAGAAATAGATTTTAGTGATGTGGATTTAATAACCATAACACCTCATAAGTTTTATGGTATTAATGGTAGTGGTGCATTAATAAAGAATAAGAATGTTGGTTTAGTGCCAATTATTGATGGTGGTAAGAGTACAACAGAATTTAGAAGTGGTACACCCGTACTTGCCAATGTAACAGCTATGAAAAAAGCATTAGAACTTGCAACAAATAGCTATGAAGAAAGATATAACATCGTTAAAGGAAATCATGATTACATAATAAACTTCTTTAAACAATATCCTGATATTCATATCAACAATACAAAATATTCACTTCCACATATCATCAACATCTCTATTCCAAATATCCCATCTATGACATTTGCCGATAAACTCAATCAAAAACAAATCTACATATCAACCAAAACTTCATGTTGTCCGACTGCTACACCATCCAAACTCGTCTATGCTTTAACTCATAGTAAACAATTAGCTTCAACATCTTTACGTATTAGTTTATCTCACCTTACTACAAAAGATGAATTAGAAATATTTACACAAACATTTGATCAAATATATAAGGAATTAAGAAATGGAAAAATATAAAGAAATAGAAAGAAGTATAATTAAAACATATCGTAAACAAATATGGAAACCTTTTATTAAAGCATTACAAAACTATGAACTTATTAATGAAAATGATAAAGTCATGGTTTGTATTAGTGGAGGTAAAGATTCATTTTTAATGGCTAAATGTATACAAGAACTTCAAAGACATGGTCAAGCCCATTTTGAAGCGAGATATGTAGTAATGGATCCTGGTTATAATCAATATAATTTAGATTATATTAAAGATAATGCTAAAATCATGAATGTACCTATTGAAATCTTTGAAAGTCCTATTTTTGATGTGGTTGAAAAATCTGAAGGTAAGAGTCCTTGTTATTTATGTGCGAGAATGCGTAGAGGTTATTTATATGCGCATGCTCAAAAATTAGGTTGCAACAAAATAGCATTAGGGCATCATTATGATGATGTGATTGAAACAACATTATTATCAATGTTTTATGGTTCTGAAATTAAAACCATGATGCCAAAGCTTCATAGTGATAATTTTCCTGGATTAGAGTTAATAAGACCTTTATATATGGTTAAAGAAGCTAGTATAATTCATTGGCGTGATGCCAATGAATTGACTTTTATTAATTGTGCTTGTCGTATGAGTGAAGGATGCTCTATTATTGATGATGGTACTTCTAAACGTAAGGAAGTTAAAGAATTGATTAAACGTATGCGAAGAAATAATCCTGATGTCGATCAACATATTTTTACAAGCATGCACAATGTCAATTTGGATTGTATTGTTGGATATAGAAAAGGTAAAGAAAAACACAGCTTTTTAGAGAATTATGATAAAGAAAACGAGATTTAAAATCTCGTTTTTTTAAATAACGTTAACAGACATAACAAATACATCTGAACTTAATGGATAATTTTTTTCGGTATTGCATAAAATACATGATTCTTTAATTTTGTATTGACTATTTTTCAATAATTGAAATGCTGATACATCCTTCAAATCAAAACTAACGCCCTTCTTTATTTCAATAAGAGTAAGTTGAGCATTTTCCATCATTATCAAATCAATCTCATTTTGATTATTATCA
>JAJQGQ010000094.1:0-990 GCA_021200395.1 Erysipelotrichaceae bacterium | reverse complement strand
GCATCAAATTCTTTGTTATTATTAAGATAACTCTTTCTAATTTCATTAACAACATATGTTTCCATAAATGCACCTGCAAAATTACTTGCAAGTAATGATTCAGAATCTTTCAGCTTTGCCAAATAACAAGCTAATCCTGTATCTACAAAATATACTTTAGGAGATTTAACGACTCTCTTTTTAATAGAGTTTTCATTATAAGGTTGAAGCAAAAATATAATACCACTTGCCTGCAAAACAGATAACCATTGTTTAATGGTTACAGCACTTACTTCTACTTCTTTAGACAAAGAAGCATAATTGATTTGTTGAGCTGTTAGACTTGCTAAGATTTGCATAAAATTATGAAACTTTAGTTTATCTTTAACATTGACTATTTCTGATATATCTCTATCAATATATGTAGTCACATAATCTGAATAGTATTTTTCAGCAGAATGTCCTGGTCTATTATACAATTCAGGGAAATAACCTCTTTGTATTTCCTTAAAAATTTGATGAACATCTCGATATTCAAATTTTTTCTTCATTTTTTCCATATTCACAACAAATGGTTCTTCATTGGTTCCTCTTATTTCATTAGATGATAAAGGACTCATATTGATAATAGTCGCTCTACCAGCTAAGGATTGACTAACACCTTTCATCATCTGAAATATTTGTGAACCTGTAATAATAAAAAGCCCTGTTGATTTTTCGTTATGGATTCTAGCATTATTGCATATGGATTCAATAACTTCAAATAGTATTGGAGCATATTGTACTTCATCTATAATAAGCGGATAACCAAAATACTGTATAAACATTTTAGGATCTTCTAAAGCCATTCTACGATTATCTATATCATCTAATGATACATAATTAAAATGAAATTCTTCTGCTAGCGATGCTACTAATGTTGATTTACCTACTTGTCTTGCACCTGTAATAACGACAACTGGATATAAATCTAATGAATCTACAACATAATTTCTAATAGTTCTATTAATC
>JAJQGQ010000054.1 GCA_021200395.1 Erysipelotrichaceae bacterium | reverse complement strand
AACAGTTATTTCTACAAAGATGGATAAAACTATTACTGTTTTAGTAGAATCTGACGTTAAACATAAATTATACGGAAAACGTGTAAAATCTTCTAAAAAGTTTAAGGCTCATGATGAAGAAAATATTGCTAGAGATGGTGATGTTGTTAAGATTATGGCAACACGTCCATTATCAGCAACTAAACGTTTCCGTTTAGTAGAAATTGTTAAAAAAGCTGAAATAGTTTAATTTTAAAATCTGAAAGGAGGTCACTTCAATGATCCAAAATGAAACCAGATTAAAAGTTGCTGACAATACAGGAGCAAAAGAAGTACTAGTTATTAGAAACCTTGGTGGTTCAAATAGAAAAACAAGTAGCATCGGTGACATTGTTGTTGTTACAGTGAAACAAGCCACTCCAGGTGGTACAGTTAAAAAAGGTGATGTCGTTAAGGCAGTTATCGTGAGAACAAAATATGGCGTTCGCCGTGATAATGGCTCTTACATTAAATTTGATGATAATGCATGTGTATTGATCAAAGATGATAATTCACCTAGAGGAACACGTATCTTTGGACCGGTAGCTAGAGAGTTAAGAGATGCAGATTTCATGAAAATCGTATCATTAGCTCCTGAGGTATTATAGGAGGAGACGAGAAGATGAAATTACGTGTTGGTGATACAGTAATTGTTATTGCTGGTAAAGATAAAGGTAGAACTGGTGAAATAGTTCAAATCTTAAGAAAAGAAAATAGAGTCATTGTTGAAGGTGTTAATATGGTTACAAAACACGTTAAACCTACACAAATGGATCCTGATGGTGGTATTATTCAAAGAGAAGCTCCATTAGCTATATCTAATGTTGCTTACTATGATTCTAAAGCAAAAGCACCAGTAAAGATTGGTTATGCTTTTAATGAAGAAGGTAAGAAATACCGCATTAATAAAAAAACAGGTCAAGCAATTGACAAAAAGAAAAAGAAGTAATTGGAAGGAGGTTAAATAATGAACCGACTAAAAGAACGTTATACTAATGAAATTCAAAAATCATTAATGGATAAATTTAATTATAGTTCTATAATGCAAGTTCCTGCTGTTGAAAAAGTTGTTATCAATATTGGTGTTGGTGATGCCGTTAATAATTCAAAGTTATTAGATGAAGCAGTTGAAGAATTAACATTAATTTCTGGACAAAAACCAGTTATTACAAAAGCTAAAAAATCAATTGCAGGATTTAAATTACGTGAAGGTATGGCTATTGGTTGTAAAGTAACTTTACGTGGTGAAAGAATGTATGATTTCATGGATAAATTATTTAATATCTCATTACCAAGAGTAAGAGATTTTAGAGGTGTACCTAAGAATTCATTTGATGGTAGAGGAAATTATACATTAGGTGTTAAGGAACAATTAATTTTCCCTGAAATCAATTTTGATAAAGTAAATAAATTAAGAGGAATGGATATCGTATTCGTAACAACTGCTAAGAGTGATGAAGAAGGAAAAGCACTTTTAACAGAACTTGGAATGCCTTTCCATAAGTAAGGAGGACTTTAATTAATGGCTAAAACATCAATGAAAGTTAAAGCAAGTCGTCCTCAAAAGTACAAAGTTCGCGAATATACGAGATGCGAACGTTGTGGACGTCCACATGCTGTTATGAGCAAGTTTAAATTATGCCGTATTTGCTTCAGAGAATTAGCTTATAAAGGTGAAATTCCTGGAGTTAAAAAATCAAGCTGGTAAAATCCATAAGGAAGGAGGACACTGTAATGGTAACAGATCCAATTGCAGATATGTTAACAAGAATTCGTAATGCGAATCAACAACGTCATGAAGAAGTTGTTATTCCACATTCAAGATTAAAAGTTGAATTAGCAGAAATCTTGAAGAATGAAGGATTTATTAAAGATTATAGAATTGAAGGTGAAGGCGTTATTAAAAATATTGTCATCACTTTAAAATACAAAGGAAATGAAAGAGTCATTTCTGGATTAAAGAGAGTCTCTAAACCTGGGCTTCGTCAATATGCCAAAGTAGATGAAATCCCTAAGGTATTAAATGGTTTAGGAATCGTTATTTTATCTACTTCTCAAGGATTAATGACTGATAAAGAAGCAAGAGCTAAACATATCGGTGGAGAAGTATTAGCATACGTTTGGTAAAAAATAAAGAAAGCGGAGGTGTTACTGATGTCTCGTGTCGGTAATAAGATGATTATCGTACCTGAAGGTGTAAAAGTTGAAATTGCAGATGACAATACTGTTACAGTTACAGGTGCTAAAGGGACTTTAGTTAGACAATTTTCACCATTAATCAATATTGATATGAATGGTAATGAAATAAAAGTAAGCAGAACTAGCGAACAAAAGTCAGTGAAACAATTACATGGTACAACTCGTGCATTATTAGCTAATATGATCGAAGGTGTACATAATGGATACGAAAAAACATTGGAAATTGTTGGTATTGGTTATCGTGCTCAAATGAAAGGCAATAAGTTAGTCTTAAATGTTGGTTATTCTCATCAAGTTGAAATTGAAGGAGAAGAAGGCGTTAAGATTGAAACACCAAATCAAACAACAATCAAAGTTTCTGGTATTTCTAAAGAACGTGTTGGTGAAATTGCAGCTAGAATTAGAGCTGTCAAGAAACCTGAACCTTATAAAGGAAAAGGTATCAAATACACTGATGAAAGAATTATTAGAAAAGAAGGTAAAACTGCTGGTAAGAAGTAGTTAAAAAATAAGGAAGGAGCTATTAATCATGGCTAAAACTATGTCAAGAAACGATTTACGTAAGAAACGTCATGCTAGAGTTCGCTTGAAGGTTAGTGGCACTAGTGAACGTCCACGTTTAAATGTATTCCGTTCAAGCTCTCATATCCATGCTCAAATTATTGATGATACAAAAGGTACAACTTTAGTATCTTGTTCATCAGTTGATATGAAACTTGCTAACGGTGGTAATGTTGAAGCTGCTAAACAAGTTGGAGAAGAACTTGCAAAGAGAGCTATCGCAAAAAATATTGAAAATGTCGTATTTGATCGTGGTGGATATATCTATCATGGTCGTGTGAAAGCTCTAGCTGAAGCTGCTAGAGAAGCTGGATTAAAATTCTAATGGAGGTTAAGTAATGGATCAACGTAAACCAAGAGAAAATAATGGGCCAAGAAGAAATTCTCGTAGAAAAGGTCAAAGAAGAAATAGACCTAGAGTAGAAAAAGAATTTGAAGAACGTGTGGTTACCATTAATCGTGTTACTAAGGTTGTTAAAGGTGGTCGTAAGATGCGTTTTGCAGCTTTAGTTGTTGTTGGTGATAAAAAGGGTCGTGTTGGATTCGGAACTGGTAAAGCTAATGAAGTACCTGATGCTATTAGAAAAGCATCTGATGCAGCTAAGAAAAATATCATTAATGTACCAATTCTTCATGGTACTATTCCTCATGATGTCAATGGTATTTATGGATCAGGACATGTTTATTTAAAACCTGCCAGTGAAGGTACTGGTATTATTGCAGGTGGTCCAGTTCGTGCTGTTGTTGAATTAGCTGGATATACTGATATTTTATCTAAATCATTAGGTTCAAGAACAAAGATCAACATGGTTCGTGCAACAATGGAAGGATTGAAATCTTTAAAGACTGCTCAACAAGTAGCAGAATTAAGAGATAAAACAGTAGAAGAAATTTACGGATAGGAGGGCGTAAGAAATGGCAGACAATAAAGTTATCATTACGCTAACAAAAAGCCCTATTGGTGCAAAAAAGAATCAAAAGGCTACTCTTAAAGCGTTAGGTTTAACAAAAATGAATAAATCTGTTGAAAAAAACAACAGTGCTAGTATTCAAGGTATGATTAAAACTGTTGCACATTTAGTAACAGTTGAAGAAGTGAAATAGGAGGTGTAAACATGAAGCTACATGATTTACAATACACAGAAGGTGCACGTAAAGCTAGAAAGCGTGTTGGTCGTGGAACAGGTTCTGGTCATGGAAAGACATCTGGTAGAGGACAAAAAGGTCAAAACTCAAGATCTGGTGGAGGAAAGAAACCAGGATTTGAAGGTGGACAAACACCATTATTCATGCGTATTCCAAAGCGTGGTTTCACCAATGTCAATAGAATTGAATATGCAATCATTAATATTGAAGATTTAAATAGATTTGAGGCAGGTAGTGTGGTAGATTTAGCTGCATTAAAAGAATGTGGTTTAATCAAAAAAGAATTGGATGGCTTAAAAGTATTAGGTAATGGTGAATTAAATGTTGCCTTGACAGTAAAAGCTAAAAAATTCTCTAAATCAGCTGTTGCTGCTATTGAAGCTGCAGGTGGAACAACTGAGGTGATTTAAGATGTTAGACTTTTTTAGAACTGTTTTTAAAAAAGGGGAGCTACGTCAAAGAATCGTTTTTACATTAGGTATGCTGTTTGTATTCCGTTTAGGAGCAGCAGTCACTGTTCCTGGTATTGATGCCAGTGTGATTAGTTCTAGTACTTCTAGTGGTGGAATATTAAGTATTATAAGCATGCTTGGTGGTGGTATGTTGGAACAATTCTCATTGTTTTCATTGGGTGTTTCTCCATATATCACTGCATCAATTATCATTGAATTATTATCAATGGATGTTATTCCTATTTTGACTCAATGGCAAAAAGAAGGAAATACAGGAAAAAAGAAAAAAGACAAAGTTACACGTTATGTAACATTGGTCTTAGCTATTATACAAGGAACTTCACTAACATATGCTTTTGATAAAGGTTATGGTATATTAGAATCTTCATCATGGATGAATTATGCTTATGTTGTCTTAGTTATGGTAGCAGGTAGTATGTTAGCAATGTGGATTGGTGATCAAATTACTGAAAAAGGTGTTGGTAACGGTACATCATTGCTGATCTTTACAGGTATTGTTTCAAACTTACCACAAAATTTTATTAGTACATTTACATCTTTAGTATCATTTGATGAAGGTACAACAACTATGATTCTAGGTATTTTATGGTTTATTTTATTTGTCATAGTTTATCTGGCAATTGTTATATTTGTTGTCTTCAATGAAGGGGCAACACGTAAGATACCAATTATTTATGCGTCAAGTTCAAATACTGTTATGCGTACAAGAGAACAAACACATATGCCTATTAAAATTAATAGTTCTGGGGTATTACCTGTTATCTTTGCAGCTTCAGTATTAGCTGCACCAAGAACTGTTATTAGTTTCATGGAGTCAAGTGATATTACAGAGATGATTGATTCAATTCTGAATTATCAGGAACCTGTAGGATTCTGCTTATATATCATTATGATTGTCTTATTTGCATTCTTCTATTCTAATTTACAAATTGATGCAGAAAAGATATCAGATGATTTAAAGAAAAATGGCGGATCTATTCCTGGTGTTAGAACTGGTAAAGATACACAAAATTATATTAGTCGTGTCTTAAATCGTGTTACTGTTTGTGGTGCTTTATTCTTAGTGATTATTGCTGCTATTCCAATTATTACTCCTGTTGTTTGGGAGTTAACAGAGAATGCTTCAATTTCATTAGGTGGTACTGGTTTGATTATCATTACAGGTGTAGCGTTGGAAACAACGAAACAAATTAAAACTTTGGTTACTCGAAAAGAGTATCATGGTTATATAAGAAAATAGTAAACAGGGAGTGTAATTATGAACATTATTTTAATGGGCCCTCCTGGAGCTGGTAAGGGGACTCAAGCTGCAAGATTAGTAGAAAAGTATGGCTTGGTACAAATATCAACAGGAGACTTATTTAGAAAAGCTTTACGTGAACAAACACCTTTAGGTGTTACTGCTCAAGGATTTATGCAGAAGGGGCTTCTTGTACCAGATGAAGTTACTATTCAAATGGTTAAGGAATATATAAGTGAAAATACTTTTGAAAATGGATTTATTTTAGATGGATTTCCTAGATCAATTCAACAAGCTGATGAGCTAGTGAATATGGCAAAGGAATTGAATTTTAAAATTGATGCAGTTATTAATTTAGATATTCCTACTGAAAAATTAATTGCTAGATTATCTGGCAGAAGAACATGCAAACAATGTGGTTCAACATTCCATATTGTTTATAATCCACCTAAAACAGAAGGTATCTGTGATAACTGTGGCGGTGAATTATATCAAAGAGAAGATGAAAGTGAAGAAGCTGTTCAAGTTAGATTAAATACGTATGATGAACAAACAAAACCTTTGATTGATTATTATACGAAGAAAGGACAACTTATTAATGTTGATGGTGACCAATCTATGGATGACGTCTTCAAAGACATTGAAAAATGCCTGGAGGATAAATAATGATTGTCACTAAGGATCAACGTGAGATTGATCTTATGAGGGAAGCTGGACGAGTTGTAGGACTAGTTCATGTGAAACTTAGAGATTTTATACAACCTGGCATTACAACAAAGGAAATTAGTGATTATTGTGAGAAAATTATTCGTGGGCAAGGTTGTACTCCATCATTTCTAAATCTCTATGGTTTTCCTGGAGCAGTGTGTACTTCTATTAATGAAGAGGTTGTACATGGTATTCCAGGTAATAGGATATTAAAGGATGGAGATATTATTTCAGTTGATGTTGGTGCTTGTTATAAAGGTTATCATGGTGATAGTGCTTGGACTTATGCCGTTGGAAATATAAGTGCAGATGCACAAAAACTCATGAAGGTAACTGAAGAGGCATTATATGCAGGTTTAGCAATGGTTAAACCAGGCAATCGTTTATCTGATATATCTCATGCAGTGCAGGTATATCTTGAAGATAATGGCTGTTCTACTCCTCGTGATTATACTGGTCATGGGATTGGACAAGAAGTTCATGAAGATCCTACAGTTCCAAATTATGGAGCAGCTGGTAAGGGACCACGTTTAAAAGCAGGAATGGCCTTAGCTATTGAACCTATGGCTCATTTAGGAAGTATGGAAACAGAAACTCTAAGTGACGGTTGGTGCGTAGTTACAAAAGATAGAAGCCTGGCGGCACATTATGAACATACTATTGTGATTACTCACGATGGTTATGAGATTATGACAAAACAAGATTAAAAAGGGGAGTTTTTAATGGCAAAGAAAGATGATGTTATTGAAGTAGAAGCAACTGTTCTTGAAACATTACCTAATGCTATGTTCAATGTTCAGTTGGAAAATGGTGCAGTTATATTGGCTCACGTTTCTGGTAAAATCCGTATGAATTACATTCGCATTTTACCGGGTGATAGGGTAACTGTTGAGATTTCACCATATGATTTAACACGTGGGCGCATTACATTTAGACATAAGTAGTTAATACCCATAAGGAGGTAAAAAAGAGATGAAAGTAAGACCATCTGTAAAACCAATTTGTGATAAATGCAGAGTTATTAAACGTAAGGGTCGCGTTATGATTATTTGCGAAAACCCTAAACATAAACAAAGACAAGGTTAATAGGAGGATTTTTAAAACATGGCTCGTATAGCAGGTGTTGATATCCCACGTGATAAACGTGTGGTAGTTTCTTTAACTTATATCTATGGTATCGGTAATTCTACAGCTAAGAAGATCTGTGAAGCTACTGGTATCAATGAAGATACAAGAGTAAAGAATTTAACTGAAGAGGAAGAAGGAAAACTTCGTAGAGAAGTTGAAAATTATAAAGTTGAAGGTGATCTTCGTAGAGAAGTTGCCTTAAACATTAAACGTTTAATGGAAATTGGATGCTATAGAGGTATCCGTCATCGTAAAGGATTACCAGTTCGTGGTCAAAGAACAAAGACAAATGCACATACTCGTAAGGGTAAAGCACGTCCAATAGCTGGTAAGAAGAAATAGGAGGTTGAACTAAATGGCAAAGAAGAGAACAGTAACTCGTGGTAAAAAACGTGTTAAGAAGAATATAGCAAAAGGTGTTGCTCATGTACATTCAACTTTCAACAACACAATTGTTACAATTTCTGATGAATTTGGTAATGTTATTTCTTGGTCTAGTGCTGGTGCTTTAGGTTTTAAAGGATCTAGAAAGTCTACTCCATATGCTGCTCAAATGGCTGCAGAAGCTGCTGCAAAAGCATCTATGGACCATGGTATGAAAACAGTTGATGTATGTGTTAAAGGTCCAGGACCAGGACGTGAAGCTGCTGTGAGAGCTTTACAGGCTGCTGGATTAGAAGTTACTTCAATTAATGATGTAACACCAATCCCTCATAATGGTTGTCGTCCACCAAAACGTCCTCGTGGATAATGAATTGATAAGTAATTATTTCTAAGTGAGGAGGGAAATAATGCAAAAATTTGAGAAGGCTAATTTTCAAATCGAAGAAATGGATGAAAACTCAAACTATGCGAAGTTTATTGTAGAACCTTTAGAAAGAGGTTTTGGTACTACTTTAGGAAATTCACTTCGTAGAGTCTTATTATCATCTATTCCTGGATGTGCAGTTCATGCAGTGAAAGTTCAAGGTGCTATCCATGAATTTTCTGCTGTAGATGGTGTTGTGGAAGATGTCACTGCTATTATTTTACAAATCAAAAAATTAGTATTTGAAATTGACAGTGATGATGATGTTACCATGATTATTGATGTCAAAGGACCTGCCGTTGTAACTGGTGCTGATATTCAATGTCCATCTGATGTGACAATGATATCAAATGATCTTGTTATATGTCATGTTGCGGAAGGAGCTCATTTCTATATGGAAATGTATGCTCACAAAGACCGTGGATATGTAAGTGCAGATCAAAACAAAAAGAAGATCAATACAATAGGTGTTATTGCAACTGATTCAATTTATTCACCTGTTGTCAATGTAGCTTATGCTGTTGAACCAACTCGTGTTGGTCAAAGTGCTAAGTATGATCAACTTACTTTAGAAATTACAACAGATGGTTCTATTCCACCACATGAAGCTTTATCAATCGCTGCTAAGATTTTAGTAGAACATTTAAATATGTTTGTGGAATTATCTAATATGGCTCTTAATATGGAAGTTATGAGTGAAACTGAAGAAGATACAAGTAATAAAGTATTAGATATGACTATTGAAGAATTGGATTTATCAGTACGTTCATATAACTGCTTAAAGAGAGCTGGTATTCAAACAGTTCAGGAACTTGCTTCTAAGAGTGAAGACGATATGATTAAAGTCAGAAACTTAGGTAAGAAGTCATTAAAAGAAGTTAAAGAAAAATTAATTGAATTAGGTTTAGGTTTCAGACCTGTAGACTAATGATTGGAAGGAGCACTAATTTATGGCAAAGAATAGAAAATTAGGGCGTGTATCATCTCATAGAAAAGCAATGTTACGTAATCTAGCAACTGATGTGATTATGTATGGTCAAATTCAAACAACAGCTACTAGAGCTAAAGAAGTACGTAGCGTTGTTGAAGATTTAATCACTTTAGGTAAACGTGGTGATTTACATGCTAGAAGACAAGCTGCAGCAATTTTACAAGATGTTGTTGATCCAGAAACTGGTAAAACAGCAGTACAAAAATTATTTGATGATGTTGCACCTAAATATGCAGAAAAGAACGGTGGTTACACTCGTGTCTTAAAAACATATAATCGTAAAGGTGACAATGCCCCAATGGCAGTTATTACATTATTATAAGATTAGACGATGAATTTCATCGTCTTTTTTGTTATAATGTCTACCGAGGTGATAAGTATGCTTATACATAAAATTGAAAACACTCATTTTTCATCAAGTGAAAATGCTATTATTGATTATATTTTAAAAAATGGTGACAAAATTAAAAATATGACAACTACAGAAATTGCAGCTGAAACATATACATCTGCTTCTTTACTTATTAGAGTTGCTAAAAAATTAGGGTTTAATGGTTGGAATGAATTTAAAGAAGCTTATTTAGAGGAATTACAATATCTTTATGCTAATAATCAAGTTGATGCCTGTATTCCTTTTGTAGTAAGTGATGATATGATGAAAATTGTACGTAATATATATAGTTTGGAGAAAGAAACAATTGAAGATACTGTTTCACTTTTGAAACATGATGATTTATCATTGGCTTTAAAATATATAAGAAATACCAATGACATCGATATTTATGTTTCTCATCAATATTACCCTATCGCCCTTATATTTAAAGAAAATATGAAACTTATTAATCATCATGTCAATATTTATGATTTAAGTAGTGATTCCTATATTCATGCTACAATGAGTTCAGACAAAAAATGTGCTATTATTATTTCTTATGCTGGTAAAAGAAAGACTATAACGAATATATGTCAGAAATTAAAAGAAAAATCAACACCTATTATCGCAATGACATCTATTGCTGAAAATGATTTATCTATATTAGCTGATGTTACATTACTCATTTCGTCACGTGAATTAATACATGCTAAAATAGGTAATTTTGCAACTACGCAATCTATTAAATATTTATTAGATGTTTTATATGCTAATATTTTTGCTATG
This sequence comes from Erysipelotrichaceae bacterium, assembly GCA_021200395.1. Classification (GTDB taxonomy): domain Bacteria; phylum Bacillota_I; class Bacilli_A; order Erysipelotrichales; family Coprobacillaceae; genus JAJQDJ01. The sequence continues at coordinate 17,241 of JAJQGQ010000054.1, read as the reverse complement.
AATTATACAGATAATTTAGATTACCGTATGAATATTGGTAAAGAAGTAGAGGAAATGTATTAGTATTACAATTACATAAATTTTAAAACATAGGTTGACAAATATTATTTAGACAAGTACAATGATTTCCATTGGAGGTGGATCATGGAAAATATTATAGAAGTAAAGAATTTAACTTTTTGTTACGAAGAAGATGTCAAGACAATTGACAATATATCTTTTTCAATTGAGAAAGGTAGTTATACAACTATTTTAGGTCATAATGGTAGTGGTAAAAGTACGATTGCCAAGTTATTAATGGGGTTATTAGAAAAAAATAGTGGAGAAATATATATTGGTGGTATTGAATTAACTGAAGAAAATTTAGCGAAGGTAAGAGATCAAATAGGAATTGTTTTTCAAAATCCTGATAATCAGTTTATAGGATCTACTGTTAGAGATGATATTGCTTTTGGACTAGAAAATAATTGCGTCGATCCTAAGTTAATGGATGGTATTATTGAAGAATATGCAGCGAAAGTAGATATGTTAGATTTTTTAGATCATGAACCTACAAAGCTTTCTGGAGGTCAAAAACAACGTGTTGCGATTGCTGGTATATTGGCAATGTCACCATCTATCATTATCTTAGATGAAGCGACAAGTATGTTAGATCCAAAAGGTAGGATGGAAATTAATGCATTAGTGCATCAATTAAATAAAGATAAAAATATGACAATCTTATCTATTACTCATGACATTGAAGAAGCAACATTATCAGATTATGTTTTACTTATGAGTGATGGTCATATTATTGATTATGGTACACCTGAAGAAGTTCTAAAAAAGCAGCAGGAAATAGAAGATATTGCTTTAGATGTTCCGTTTGCCTATAAAATATCAACAGGTCTTCAAAGTAAAGGCATTGATATAGATACATATATTAATAAAGAAAAGTTGGTGAAACAATTATGTCAATTACATTCAAACAAGTAGAACACACTTATTCACAGGATACACCATTTTCTTATCATGCTCTAAAAGGTGTTGATTTAACTATTGAGACGGGTCATATGACTGCTTTAATAGGTCATACTGGTAGTGGAAAATCAACACTTATCCAACATATTAATGGGTTATTATTACCAACTGCAGGTGAAGTAGATATTGAAGATATTATCATTACTGCTACTGATAAGCCAAAGAGTCTCAAACCATTAAGAAAAAAAGCTGGATTGGTATTTCAATTTCCAGAATATCAATTATTTGAAGAAACGATTCTTAAAGACATTATATTTGGACCTAAGAATTTTGGTATGGATGAAGAAAAAACACTTGAAGTAGCTAAAGAGACAATAAAATTAGTAGGTTTAGATGAAAGTTATTTAGAAAAATCTCCATTTGATTTATCAGGTGGACAAAAACGTAGAGTCGCTATTGCAGGAATACTTGCTATGGATCCTGATATTTTAGTATTAGATGAACCAACTGCTGGCTTAGATCCTCAAGGTGCTAAAGAAATGATGGAATTATTTAAACAAATCAATAATCAAGGTAAAACAGTTATATTAGTTTCCCATGATATGAATCAAGTACTTCAATATTGTGATGATGTTGTAGTGATGAATAAGGGTAAAGTTGAGCGTCATGTTAAAGTTGATGAATTATTTAAAGAAACAGAATATTTAACATCATTGAGTATAGATTTACCTATTATTACGTCATTTATATTAGAACTTAATAAAAATGGCTTCAATATAGATCCTTCTATTAAGGATATCAATGAACTTATAGAGGTATTAGGAGGAGAGCTTCATGGATAGTATGATGTTTGGTAAATATATCCCTGTCAATAGTTTTGTTCATAGACTTGATCCACGTTTAAAAATAGGAGCCTTAATATTATTATTGGTTACTGTTTTCTTTGATGCTGGATTTGTTGGTTATGCAATTTTATCAATCTTTGTATTAATTATGTCTTATATGGCAAAAATGAAAGTGTCACAAATATTGAGTGCAATGAAACCAATGTTATTTATGATGGCCTTTTTAATGATATTTAATCTATTATTTATTCAAAATGGTACCATTATATTCTCTTTAGGTTTTATTCATATCTATGATAAAGCTGTCATTCAAACGTTATATATCTTCATACGTTTATTATTAATTATTATCATGACATCTATTTTGACGGCAACAACGAAACCTTTAGATTTAACTTTAGGAATTGAATATTTATTAGCCCCATTCAAAAAATTTGGTTTTCCAACACATGAGGTAGCTATGATTATTTCAATTGCTTTACGTTTTATTCCAACTCTGTTAGAAGAAACACAAAGAATTATGAAAGCTCAAGCATCAAGGGGTGTTGATTATAGTGAAGGTACAATGAGTCAAAAAATTATGTCCATTGTTTCCTTAATTATTCCATTATTTATTTCAGCTTTTCAAAGAGCTGAAGATCTAGCTAATGCTATGGAAAGTCGTAATTATAATCCAGAAGCACCACGTACTAGATATAAACAACTTCATTGGCAATTTGCAGATTCTATTTCTTTAGCAGCAACATTAGTTGTAAGTGGTAGTGTTATTGTGTTGAGTTTTATATTATGAGAGTGAAATGTATAGTTAGTTATGATGGTAGCCAATTTCATGGCTTTCAGATTCAAAAAAATCAAAGAACTGTTCAAGGTGAAATACAAAAAGCTCTGCAAAAGATCAATGAAGAAGAAACTATTATTCATGCATCAGGAAGAACAGATGCTAAAGTTCATGGTGTTCATCAGGTTTTTCATTTTGATACAAAGAAAGAACTACCAGCAGTGCAATGGAAACGTGCCATTAATCACTTTATGCCTAATGATATTTATATATTAGATGCGTGTTATGTAGATGAAAGCTTCCATTCACGTTATAGTGCTACAAAAAAAGAATATCGATATCTCTTAAGTATGAATGAATATAATCCATTTCAAACAGATTATATTTATCAATATGGTAGACAATTGGATATAGAATTAATGCGAGAAGCAGCACAAATATTTTTAGGTGAGCATAATTTTGCTTCATATTGTAGTTATGATCAGTATGGTAATACTATTAGAACATTATATACTTTTGATATTGCGGAAAAAGATGGAATTGTTACTTTTACTTTAATTGGTAATGGTTTTCGTAGATATATGGTTAGACATTTGGTTGGTGGATTAATTCAAGTAGGTGCTAAGCGTATTGATAAAACATTTTTAGAAGAATTATTAGAAAGCTGTGGTGAAAAGAAATGCTTATTTAAAGCAAAGCCACAAGGATTATATTTACAGGAGGTGTTTTATGAAGAATAATTATCATACACATACATATCGTTGTGGTCATGCTAATGGCAATGAAGAAGACATGATAAAAGCAGCGATAGCCATGGATATAGAAGAATTGGGTTTTAGTGATCATATACCATTACCTCATTATCGTAGACATCTCATTTGTTCAATTCCTTTTGTAAGGAATATGACTAGTGTCAAATCCTTGATAACTTCTATTATTAAAGATGGTCCTAATATGCGTATGCCTTATAAGGATTTAGAAGATCATTTAGATACATTAAGGACTTTAGAAAATAAATATAAAGAACAAATAAAAATATATAAGGGATTTGAGGCAGAAGGTCTGCCTCAATACTTTGATTATTATGAAAGTTTATTATATGAGCATAAAGTTGATTATTTAATTCTAGGACATCATTTTCATAGACATTGTATTGAAAGTGATTATAATGGAAAAGATAAGATGAGTAAGAGAGATATCTATAATTATTGTAATGATATTGAAAAAGCTTTGGATACAAATTTATTTAGTTATGTAGCCCATCCTGATTTATTTTTATGTGGATATAAAAATTTTGATCAAGATGCCATAACAGTTAGTAGACGTATATGTACTAAAGCGAAAGAATTAAATATACCTTTAGAAATTAATGCAGGAGGAATGCGTAGTAATAAAGCATATCCTAGTGATGATTTTTGGAATATTGCAGCAGAAATAGGAAATGATGTTATTATTGGTATTGACGCCCATGATCCTGAGCATTTTAATCAAGATATATATAAACGATTATTAGATTATGTTAAGGGACATCATTTACATCTTATTGAACAATTTACTTTTTTACAAGGGGATTTTAATAAATTTCAAGGAGAATATGATATAAGGGACAAAAATTCATATTGACAAAATCAAGGATATTGATATAATAATATGTGCCTTATTATTGACTTATTGAATATATGGAGCGATGAATAGTTGAGACTGGATATCAATACTAACGTTAAGTAATCAAAACAATAGGAAATAAGTTACCTTAATACTGAAGCCCCGGTAAAACTTCAGGAGGAAAAAAAATGAGACAAACTACAATGGCTAAAGAAGCCACAATTGAACGTAAATGGTATGTTGTTGATGCTGAAGGTTTAGTTTTAGGTCGTTTAGCATCAGAAGTTGCTACAGTTTTAAGAGGTAAACATAAACCTACTTATACACCACATGTTGATACTGGTGATTATGTTATTATTATTAATGCTGATAAGGTAGTTATGACTGGTAAAAAATTAGATACAGTAAAATACTATCATCATACTGGATGGTTAGGTGGTTTAAAAGTTAAAACTGCACGCCAATTCAAAGAAACTGATCCTACAGGATTTGTAGAAGCAGCTGTTAAAGGTATGTTACCTCATAATACATTAGGTAGACAACAAGGTATGAAATTATTTGTTTATGCTGGTAGTGAACATCCACATGCAGCACAAAAACCAGTTGAGTTAAAGATTAAAGGATAGGAGGACGAGAGATAATGGCAAACGTACAATACAGAGGAACAGGACGTAGAAAATCTTCAGTAGCACGTGTTATTTTAACACCTGGTGAAGGAAAAATCCTTATCAATAAAAGAGATGCAAAAGAATATCTTAGAAGTGACGTTTTATTAATGATCGCCAACCAACCATTTGATGTTACTGGAACAACTGGTAAGTTTGATGTAAATGTTAATGTTTATGGTGGAGGCTTCTCAGGTCAAGCAGGTGCAATCCGTCATGGTATTGCTAGAGCATTATGCGAAGCTGGTGAAGATTATCGTCCAGCATTAAAAGCAGCAGGTTTATTAACTCGTGATGCAAGAGTTAAGGAACGTAAGAAATACGGCTTAAAAGCTGCACGTAAAGCTCCACAATTCTCAAAGAGATAAAAAAAATTCCCAGTTATGGGATTTTTTTTATTTCATTAAAATACAAGGAAGGATTGCTCCTTCCTTGTTTTATTCTTCATAACTTAAGGCTTCTTGTCCTTGCACACCAGAAGAAATTCTAATTACATTTTCTACGTCATATACAAAGATCTTTCCATCTCCCATATTACCAGTATACAAAGCTTTTCTAGCAGCATCAACAACATCCTGTACTGGAATAGATGATACTACAATTTCGGCTTTAATCTTAGGACGTAATTCCATATCAACCTTGGCTCCACGATAATATGTTGTTTGACCTTTTTGAATACCACATCCTGATACTCTTGTCACTGTCATACCTGTAACACCAATGTCATCCATTGCTGATTTTAAAGCATCCAAGCTATCTGTTTTCGCAATAATAACAACCTTAGAAATCTTATCAGAAGTATTCTTTTCTTTAGGTTGGGGTTCATTTACAATAACTTCAGGAATATCACTAGTTTTAGTACGTCCATATGAGAAAGCTTCTGCTTCCATATTAAATCCTGCATAAGCACTATCCAAACCATGTTCTAACTTATCCAAACCGACAATTTCTTCTTCTGCAGTGACTCTTAAACCAATGGTCATATCAATAAGTTTAAAAGTAATAAACATAGTAATAGCTGTCCAAGCACCAATAGCAAGTAATCCAACACATTGAGTTATTAACAAATCAAAACCACCACCATAGAATAAACCTTGAGCAGTAGGCATTGTTTCAGTACCACATGCAAATAAACCAACACAAATAGTACCTAATAAGCCATTACCAAAATGGACAGCCACTGCACCAACTGGATCATCAATGTGTAACTTATAATCTAATAACCAAACAAAGAAACAAACAGTAAAACCAGCTAAAATACCAATAATAGCAGCACCCATAACATTGACAGCATCACATCCAGCAGTAATAGCAACTAGTCCTGCAAGTGAACCATTTAAGGACATAGCTACATCTGGTTTACCATACTTTAACCATGTAAAAATCATCACAGTACAAGTTGCTAAGGCTGGAGCAACTGTTGTATTCGCAAATATAGTTGCTAATTGAACACCACTTGTAGCAGCTGCACCATTAAAACCATACCAGCCAAACCATAAGATAAAACATCCTAAGGCACCAATAGTTAAATTATGACCAGGAATACCATTCGGTGTACCATCTTTATTAAACTTACCAATACGTGGTCCTAACATACTTGCACCAATCATCGCTGTTAAACCACCAACAAAATGAATACAAGCTGATCCAGCAAAATCATGGAATCCCATCGCTGTTAGCCATCCATTTGGACCCCATACCCAATGGGCCTCAATAGGATAAACAATTAAACTAATCACAAAACTATAAACACAATAAGATAGGAACTTTGTTCTTTCTGCCATTGCTCCTGATACAATAGTTGCCGTTGTCGCACAGAAAACTAAGTTAAATACGAAGCTAGACCAATCAGTTCCTGCAAAATCAAACAATGGACTATTGCTTAACCCTAACCAGCCAATAATACCCATACCTGTATCTGTACCACATAAAAAAGCATAACCAAAAAGTAAAAATGCAACAGTTCCTAAACAGAAATCCATTAAATTCTTCATAATGATATTTCCAGCATTTTTAGCTCTTGTAAAGCCAGCCTCTACCATCGCAAAACCTGCTTGCATAAAGAATACCAATGCAGCACCAATCAAATACCAAATACTAAAAATTTGTGTAATTGCTTCTTCCATATGAAATTTTCCCCCTTTAATACACACCCTAATGTGTATAGCTGCATTATAATGAGAAATATTTTATCTGTCAATAATAAATTATCAATATAATAACAAATTATCAAATCGAAGCGTTTACATTCAAAATATGAAAAAATGGGAATCATTAACTACTCAATTCTTCCCATTCCTCTAATAATTCTTCTAATTGTTTATTCATTTCTTCAATATTTAATGATAATTCATGATATTTTTGATAATCATTGACTATTTCATCACTTATCAGTAATTGATTTGCATCATTGATTTGTTTTTCTAGTTTTGATATATCATTTTCTATTTTTTTGATTTTATTTTTATGTTTTCGTTGATTTGATGCTTGTTCTTTTTTTTCTAAATAGTCAGTATTGGTTTCTTTTTTTGTTGTTAGTTGTTCTTTTCTTTCCATATAGGTTGTATAGTTACCAGTATATGTATAAGCACTATGATTGGTCATTTCCACAACCTTGGTAGCTAATTTATTAATGAAGTAACGATCATGACTAATAAATAGTATTGTTCCATTGAAACTTAAAAGAGCATCTTCTAAAACTTCTTTAGATTCAATATCTAAATGATTTGTTGGTTCATCTAATATGAGGAAATTACATTTTGATAATAATAATTTTAATAATACCACTCGTCCTCTTTCGCCACCTGATAACATATCAATAGTCTTAAAAACATCATCACCTTTAAACTGAAAAGAAGCACAAGCATTTCTTATTTCTGTATTAGTCATATCTGGATAAGTATCACTTATTTCCTGAAAAATAGTTTTATAATAAGATAAAGATTCATGTTCCTGATCATAATATCCTATCATGACTTTACTACCTAATTTAATCTTACCATTAGTAGGTATATAATCTTGTAAAATCATATGAAATAATGTTGTTTTTCCTATCCCATTAGGACCAATCAATGCGACTCTTTCCTGCTTTTTGACTTCAAAAGATATATTTTCGAATAATGGTTGATCAAAACTCATGGCTAAATTTTTAATTGTTAAAACATCATAACCTGATTCAACTTCACTATTAAATTGAATACGTATGTTTTGTGGTAAGCTATCAGGCCTATCTATTTTTTCCATACGCTCTAATGCTTTTTCTTTACTTTCTGCTCTTTTGATTTGTTTTTCACGATTGAATGATTTTAATAAATCAATACTATCCTGCATGCGTTTTATTTCTTTTTGGTTGTCATAATAGTGTTTCAGTTCTACTTCGCGATTATGTTTTTTAATAATGGCATATTGATCATAAGAACATTGATATAATGTTGATTTTCCGTTTTCTATTTCCATAATAGCATTAGATACTTGATCAATAAAATATCTATCATGGGATACTACAATCATAGCACCTTTATAGTTTTTTAAATAGTTTTCTAACCATTCAATAGAATTTACATCTAAATGATTTGTAGGTTCATCTAATAATAATAAATCAGGTTGTAATAGTAATAACCTACCCAAAGCTACTCTGGTTTTTTGTCCACCCGATAAAATACCTATTTTCATATTCCACTCATCTTCATGAAATCCTAGGCCTTTTAAAACACCTTTTAATTGGCTTTCATAGCTATATCCATTAGCATTTTCAAATTCATTAGACAATCTATCATATTCCCTCATAATAGCTTCTAAATCACTTTCAACAGCCATTTGTGCCTCTAATTCACGCATACGGTCCTGCTTAGCTAATAAAGGCTTAAAAACGTCTAATAAAGCTTCATAAATAGTCATATTATAATCAATCGTATTATGTTGCGATAAATATCCAATTGTTACATTATTAGGTTTACGAATTTCTCCTGAATCATAACTTTCTTGTTGACATAATATCTTTAATAAAGTCGATTTACCTGCCCCATTAACACCAATAATCGCTAACTTATCATGTTCCTCTATTTTAAAAGTTATATTATTTAATAATAATTCTCCTTGAAATGATTTACATAAGGATGAACAAGCTAATATCATTTACATCACCTAAGCTATTTTAACATAGCTATTTATTTTAAGAAAGAAAAACATTGTCATTATTTCATAGAAACGTTATAATATTTGAGGAATAGGTGGCGATATCATGGATAAAAGTGAATTACCAATAGGTTTTATGGACTCTGGAGTAGGAGGTATTAGTGTTTTAAAAAGTACAATAGAATTATTACCCAATGAAGATTTTCTGTATTATGGTGATTCATTACATGCCCCTTATGGAACAAAAAGTGTTGAAGAAATAAAACAATTAACATTCAATGTTGTTGATTATCTTTTATCCAAAGGTATTAAAGCGCTTGTTGTTGCTTGTAATACCGCAACAAGCGCTGCTATTAAAGACTTACGTCATCAATATCCTGATATGCCTATTGTGGGAATAGAACCGGCCATTAAACCAGCAGTTATGTCTAATCAAGGTGGTCGCATTATTGTTATGGCTACGCCTATGACAATTAAACAAGATAAGTTTCATCACCTTTTATCTTTATATAATAAAGATGTTGATATTGTACCTCTAGGATGTGATCATTTAATGGAATTTGTGGAAGAAGGTATATTATCAGGAGAACGATTAAAAATTTACTTTGATGAACATTTAAAACCATATATTACTGATAATACTGAAACGATTGTATTAGGATGTACTCATTATCCATTTCTTTATCCCTATCTAAAAGAATATCTTCATAATGATCATATTCATATTATTGATGGTAGTTATGGTACAGCAATGGAATTAAAAAGAAGATTAGAAGCAGAAAATTTATTAAATAATAAAAATCAAGGTCATATTACAATAGAAAACTCCTTAGAATCACAAAATATGATAGACTTAAGCTGGAAATTACTTCATATGCCAACATTCGAAAAGTGCTAAGCACTTTTTTTAAAATGCTATTGATTGTAGAAATATAATATTGTATAATTGTATACAATTGATAGAAAGGGTGAAATTAAATGAATTTAGCTTATAAAGTATTAAGTACACATTTAAAAGAGGGGAATCTTGTTCCAGGGGAACAAATATGTATACAAATTGATCAAACATTAACTCAAGACTCAACAGGAACCATGGCTTATTTACAATTGGAAGCCATGGATATTGATCATGTTCAAGTAGAAAAAGCAGTTGCTTATATTGATCATAATATGCTACAAACAGGGTTTGAAAACATGGACGATCATGAATTCATTAGAAGCGTTGCTAAAAAACATGGCATTGTATTTTCACGACCAGGCAATGGTGTATGTCACCAATTACAATTAGAAAATTTTTCTAAGCCAGGTAAAACTTTAGTTGGAAGTGATTCACATACACCAACATGTGGTGCTATGGGAATGATTGCCATTGGTGCAGGTGGTTTAGATGTGGCCGTAGCAATGGCTACAGGTAAATATTATTTACAATGTCCTAGTGTTATTCAAGTGAATTTAACAGGGGAAAGGGCACCATGGGTAAGTGCGAAAGATATTATTTTAAAGGTTTTACAGGAATTAAGTGTTAAAGGTGGTGTCAACAAGATTGTTGAATATACTGGTGAAGGCATTAAAACATTATCTTTAACTGAACGTGCGACAATTTGTAATATGGGAGCAGAACTTGGAGCTACGACTTCAATCTTTCCAACTGATGAAAATACATTAGCTTATTTAAAGCAACAAGGCAGAGAAGCTGATTATGTGGAAATGAAGGCTGATATCGATGCAACATATGATGAAAGATTAGATATTGATTTATCAACACTTGTACCTATGGTTGCAAAACCTCATAGTCCTGATGCTGTTGTTGATGTTAAAGAATTGGAGGGTATGAAGATTAATCAAGTAGTGATTGGCTCTTGTACAAATTCTTCTTTTGCGGATATGATGCATGCAGCACAAATATTAAAAGGACAAAAAGTCTCTGATCATGTTTCTTTAGTCATTGCTCCAGGATCATCTAGTATTTTAGCTATGTTATCAAAAAATGGTGCACTTGCTGATATGATACATGCAGGGGCTAGAATCTTAGAATGTGGTTGTGGCCCTTGTATTGGTATGGGACAGGCACCATTATCTAAAGGTGTTTCATTACGTACTATTAATCGTAATTTTAAAGGTCGATCTGGAACAAATGATGCTCAAGTTTATCTAGTCTCTCCAGAAGTTGCTGCTTTATCAGCTATTAAAGGATATTTATCATGTGACTTTGATAAAGATATGACTTTGGATGATGTGCCAAATACACCATTTATTAAAAATACCAACTTCTTTATTGATGAATATGATCCAACAACTGAAGTTTACATGGGGCCAAATATTAAACCAGTGCCTCGTGGTGAGAAATTAGATACAATTAAAGGTAAAGTTGTTTTAAAAGTAGGAGATAATATATCAACTGATCATATTGTTCCTTCAGATTCAAAATTATTACCTTATCGTTCTAATGTTCCTCATTTAGCAAAATTCTCATTTTCTAAAGTTGATAGTGAATTCTATAATCGTGCCATAGCGAATAATGGTGGTTTCATTGTTGGTGGTGATAATTATGGTCAAGGTTCTTCTAGAGAACATGCTGCTTTAGTTCCTAATTATTTAAAGATTAAAGCTATCTTTGCTATTTCATTTGCACGTATTCATCGTTCAAATTTAATCAATAATGGTATCTTACCTCTCATCATTGATCCAAATGATTATGATTTCTTTAATGATAAGGACGAATATGAAGTCTGTGATATTAGAAATGCTATCGAAAATGATATCAATAACATTGTTGTTAAAAACAACACAACACAAGAAACAATCACTGTTTCATTACAACTTGCCCCAAGAGAAAAAGTTATGATTCTTGAAGGTGGCTTATTAAATGCTATTAAAGGAGGAAAATTCTAATGAAAGCTGTTTTAATACCAGGAGATGGCATTGGACCAGAAATCGCCAAAAGCGTAGAAGATATTACTAAAGCTATGAATTTAGATATTGAATGGGTAACATATCAGGCAGGAGCTGAATATGCTGCTAAAACTAAGGAAGTTTTTGAACCTGGCTTGGTTGATGCCATTACTGAATATAAATGGGCTTTAAAAGGGCCTACAGCGACACCTATTGGAACGGGTTTTAGAAGTGTGAATGTGGCTTTGCGTCAAAAGTTTGCCACATATGCTAATGTAAGACCTATTCGTTCATTTAAGGGAATTGATTCTAAATATGAAAATATTGATTTAGTCATGATTCGTGAAAATACTGAAGATCTTTATAAGGGTATCGAATATATGATTAATGATAATATGGCTAATGGTATTAAGCTCATTACTAGAGAAGCTAGTGAAAAAATATGTCGTTATGCTTTTGAATATGCAAAAAACAATAAACGTCATAAAGTGACTTGTATTCATAAAGCTAATATTATGAAATTTACAGATGGCTTATTCTTGGATTCTTTTAGAAATGTATCTAAAGATTATCCAGATATTGAAGCACAAGAAGTTATTGTTGATAATATGTGTATGCAATTAGTGATAAGACCAGAAACATTTGATGTTTTGGTTGCTCCTAATTTATATGGCGATATTGTTTCTGATTTATGTGCAGGTTTAGTTGGTGGTTTGGGCTTTGCCCCTAGTGGTAATATAGGTGATGATTATCGTATTTATGAAGCTGTTCATGGTAGTGCACCTGATATTGCTGGTAAAAATATTGCAAATCCAAGTGCCTTGTTGTTAGCTTTTGCACTTATGTTAGAAGATCTTGGTCAATTGGATAATGCTAATCACTTAAGAGATGCCTTGTCTCAAGTTGTTGAAGAGGGAACATTTGTGACACCTGATATTGGTGGTACATCTTCTACAACTGAATTTACCAATGCTATTATTGCAAAGTTATAGGTGATTATTATGCCATCTCATAGTTTATTTGAACACACAGGACCTGGTTCTTTAAGTAGTAAGATATTTGAATTATTAAGAGATCGTATTCTTAATGAAGAATATGAAAAAGGTCAAAAACTCAATGAATTAGCTTTAGCGAATGAATTAAAAATTAGTCGTACACCTATTAGGGAAGCTCTAAAACAATTAGAATTAGAAGGTCTTGTTGAAAGTATTCCTAATAAAGGTGTTTATGTGAAAGGATTTTCACCACGAGATATTGATGATATGTTTGAGGTACGTATGGCTTTAGAAGGTTTGGCCATTCGTTTTGCCATAGAACGTATGGATGAAGAACATTTTGCTAAAATCAAGGAAGTCTTTGAACTTATGGAATTTTATTCCATGAAAAAAGATCAAAGTAAGATTGATGATCTCAATATTCTCTTCCATGAAACAATCTATCAGGCAACTCAATCACAATACTTTGAAAGCCTACTAAAAGACATTCATTACTATGTCTCCATCACAAGTCGTCATAGTGTTTCTCAATATGATCGCAGTGAATCATCGCTTGAAGAACATCGTGCTATCTTAAATGCTATCGAAGCACGCGATGCCTCTCTTGCTTATGATACGATGCAAAAACACATCAAAAAAACACAACTTCTTGTTCGTGCTTATTATGCTAACAAAAACTAGATATTCTCTAGTTTTTTTAGTATACTTATGTCAAGGAAGTGAAGACGATGCTACCAGTTACAATCCATCCGCAACATTTACAAGTTGATATCAATCATGATTATCGCCTCATTGTTATTAGTGATATTCATGGCCATTTGGATCGTTTGCAGGCATTATTAAAAAAAGTTCAATATAAACATGATGATTATCTTATTATATTAGGTGATTTTGTAGAAAAGGGCGATCAAGTTCTTGATACGATTCATTATGTCCAAAAACTTGATGAAAATCCCCGTACTTATGTCTTATTAGGTAACTGTGAATGGGCTTTAACAGCCATGCTTTCTGTACCTGAATTAGCTAATCAAATACCTATATATCTTAAACGTATCTCTTCTAATGGTGTTATTAGAGATGTTTATCATCGCTTACACTTAGATACACATCCTGATACTTTATTAGGTAATCAAAAACAAATATATAACTATCTCAAAAAAGAATTAAAATACATTAACCAATTACCTGTAACTCTAAGATTCAATCAATTCCTCTTTGTTCATGCAGGCATTGAACAAAGAAAAGATTATCAAAATAGTTCATTATCATCAATGTTAGAAATGCAAAACTTCTATCATAAAGGTCATATTTTAGATGAAATTGTGGTGGTAGGACATATTCCTACTTCTAATTACAAATCAACGATTGATAATTCCATTATATTAGATCTAGATAAGAAAATCATATGTATTGATGGTGGTACTGGTGTTAAATGTCTTTCACAGTTAAATGCTCTTATTATTGAAAGCAAGAATAATCAAATCACTTATCAAAAGGAATATGTACAACCATTACCTATTTATCAAGTCACTCAAGATATTTATCAACCATCACAAGATATTCATAAAATATCTTATCCTTATTTTGAAGTATCGATTCTTCAAAAAGATTCACAATTTAGTTTATGCTATCAAAAAGATACCAATCAAACACTATGGATTAAAAATGAATTCTTATATATAAAAAACAATGCAACCTATTGTTTAGATGATTATACTGATAATAAATTATCTATGCAAAAAGATGAACATGTTAAACTCATAGGCATCTATGATGAATATGCTTATGTTATATACCATAATCAAGTAGGATGGATAAAATATCAGTATTTAAAAAGTATAAATAATGATAATATGACTAAACTATATATGGGTGATAAAATTGAATCAAAAAAAGACAATTGAAGAATTATTAAATGATCTTAACATAGGTATGGTATCCATTGATCATCTGTTAGATAAGATTGAAAATGAACAATTACGAAACATAGTTATGCATCAAAGAAAAAGCTATGGCGAACTCAAAGATGAAATTATTCATACATATCCTGATGTTGAAGATAAGGAAAAACAAAAGATGATGTTAGAGGGTATGGTTGAAATGAAAAGTATCATGGCAAATGATGCAAAAATAGCCAAAATGCTTATTGAGGGATGTAATCAAGCTATAATGAATATGACACATTTAGAAAATAAAAATGACATATCTTCTCATACTAAAGAGTATATGTCAAAATTTGAATCTTTAAATCAACATTATATTAAAGAATTAAAAGATTTTATATAAAAAGCATTAGCGACGCTAATGCTTTTTTCGTACACCGTAGGGGGTTCGAACCCCTGAATGCTAGGATGAGAACCTAGTGTGTTCACCACTTCACCAACTGTGCATAAATCTAGTATACCACTTATAAAATTTCTGTAAAGAATTATTTTTAAAATGTTTATGAATAATCTGTGAAGAATTTTTGTATAAATCGCATGAATGTTTAGGAAAATAAGATATTTATGAAATTGTTTTGATTATTCTTCATTTAACGTGTATAATCAAACTATAAATGAAAAATTAATGTATTTAAGAAATACATTTTGATATATAGATGAAGGAAGGAAATAGTGCATGTCAAAAGTTATAGCTATTGAAGGCGGTTATAAGTTAAATGGAACTGTGCGCATTAGTGGTGCAAAGAATGCGACAGTGGCACTTATTCCAGCAGCAGTGTTAGCTGATGGACCAGTAGAGATATTAGGAGTGCCAGAGATTTCTGATGTTGAAGCATTAGCAATTTTGCTTAAAGAATTGAATTGTGATGTTGATATTAAAGGTGATTCTATTAGGATTGATCCTAGTCAAATGAAAGATATACCTTTAGTAAGTGATGCTGTTAATAAATTAAGAGCTTCTTATTATTTTATGGGAGCATTGCTTGGAAAATATAAGAGAGTGAAGATTAAGATGCCAGGAGGATGTTATTTAGGACCTCGACCTATTGATCTTCATTTAAAGGGTTTTAAGGCTTTAGGAGCTAATATTACGTATGATGAAGTTGAAGAGACATATTTGTTAGAAGCTGATGAATTAATAGGTAATTCTATTTATTTAGATTTTGCATCAGTAGGTGCCACTATTAATATTTTATTAGCAGCAGTTAAAGCTAAAGGCAGGACAATTATTGAAAATGCTGCTAAGGAACCAGAAATAATCGATGTAACCAATCTTCTAACAAAGATGGGAGCACATATTAGAGGTGTCGGAACAGATACAATTACTATTGATGGAGTAGATCATTTACATGGTACTTTTCATGAAATTATACCTGATCGCATCGAAGCAGGAACATTTTTAATTATTGCTGCAGCTGCTGGAGAAAAAGTGATTATTCAAAATGTTATTCCTCAACATTTAGAGGCTCTTATTTCTAAATTAAAAGAAATGGGTGTACAAATGGATGTTGTTG
Organism: Erysipelotrichaceae bacterium; assembly: GCA_021200395.1. GTDB lineage: Bacteria > Bacillota_I > Bacilli_A > Erysipelotrichales > Coprobacillaceae > JAJQDJ01. The sequence goes on along the minus strand of JAJQGQ010000054.1, from coordinate 910 downwards.
GTGATAGTATTATTGTTTATGGATCACAGAAACCTTTAAAGCCAGTCCATGTTAAAACACAAATCTATCCTGGCTTTGCAACCGATTTACAACAACCTTTAACGGCTTTGTTAACCCAAGCTGATGGGAAATCTTCTGTTAAGGAAACAATTTATATTGAACGTTTCTTGCATTGTGAACAGCTCAATAAAATGGGTGCTCATATAGAAGTGGGTAGGGCTTCAAGTATGATTTATGGATCGACTAAACTTCATGGAGCACGTGTTCAGGCCACTGATTTAAGATGTGGGGCAGCTTTAATTATAGCTGGTCTTATAGCTGAAGGAAAAACAGAAATTATGAATGTTTATCATATTGATCGTGGTTATGATAACATTGATCAAAAGCTTATTACTTTAGGTGCCCATATGACTAGATATGAAATAGATGCATAAAAAAATAAAAAACTATTGAATTTCATATATTTAAATGTTATTATAATTTAGCGACTTACTTTGAAGTAGCAAATATTTCAAGGCGGAAGGAGAAATAAAAATGAAACCAAATATTCATCCAAAGTATAATGAAGCAACTGTTATTTGTACTTCTTGTGGAGCAACTTTTAAAACAGGCTCTGTATTAAAAGAAATTCGTGTGGATACATGTTCAAATTGTCATCCATTCTACACAGGAAAACAAAGATTTGCAAGTGCTGATGGACGTATTGATAAGTTCAATAAGAAATACGGCTTAAAATAAAACAAAAAAAACCTGCATAAGCAGGTTTTTTTTGTTGGAACAATAAACCCCTAGCTAGGCTAGGGGTTACTACAAGCTTTCAGCGTAGTGATAATGGTACTATTAGAAAGGAGTGTAGTCATATGAATAAACAATATTCAGATGACTTACATAGTTTATCACATACTAAATG
>JAJQGQ010000113.1 GCA_021200395.1 Erysipelotrichaceae bacterium | reverse complement strand
AAAGACTAATTGAAAAATTTTATATTATGGTAGACAAAGGCATCATTTTAATATGATGCTTTTTTGTAATTATGGATTTAATGAAATGGAAGTGATAAAGATTGATAAAGAAAATAACAAAGGAAATTGAAAAACTTGAAAAACAAAAAGTACAGAAGATTGATAGAAGAAATCAGCTTGATAAAGATATTGCAATTATTAATTCACGTTTAAAGGAACTTAATAATTTAAAAATTCAGTACGAAAAACTAAATCAAAGTACTGATACTTTTTTTGAAAAGATAAACGTGAAAGATGATGAATAATTATTTGAATTCTAACATTATTAAGGAATTAAAACTAAAATGTTCGCTATTTAAGATGAAAAATCAAACAATAACGTAATAACAAAAGCATATTGACAAACTACAATAAAATGATATGATAACTTTGTCAATGGCTAATAAATCTACTATTTTAGAGCTTATGATTGAATATGAGTTTCAGCTCTGAAAGGTGGTATAATTATGAAATTTAATTATTCTTCTAGTGATCCCGATAACAATGTTGAATGTAATTTCGAAATTGATTGGGAAAGTTTGTTAGCCGTTGGTGCTTCTGCAGGATTGTTTCTTCTTTGTTGGAAAACTGATCCTAAAGGAGCTAAACAAGTATTAACTAATGGTGTTAATACTTGTTTAAAATTAGTAGATACTTTGAATAGTATCCACTAATTATCAAGGCATATAATCTTATGATTATATGCTTTTTTTAGAGGAGGATGTTATATGAATTCTTATTTTTGAAAGATATTGGACAATCAAAATGAAATATTTAAAAACAAGATTATGAGTGACTATGTTAATTTTAATGAAAATTATTCTGATAAATCAGGATTTCCATTTTTAGAAATATCGTCTCGTGAATATGAATTGCAAAAATATTTTGAAATTAGGATTGAAGACTATATTCGAAATATTTTAGTTAATGATGTCTTGTGTGCTGCATTGGAAAATAAAGGTGTAAGAATATATAAATCTGAATTACCAGAAATGCAAGATAACATACAAAAGCATTTTAATAATACTGAATATGAGAAGCTTGCTCATTATGAGTTTATTGCTGAGTATGGTAATAAAACAGTAATGTATCGATATACTGATATTGATCCTAATGATGTTGATAATATATTATTAGATTTAGCTGATGAGATAACTATTTTGAACTGGTCTATTCCAGGTCATTTACCCAAAGCTTTAGAAAATGAAAATTACAAAACTGATAAAAATATAAATATTATTTGTTTAAAAGATTTTTTCAAGGATAATTTTGATGTTAAATACTACAATGAGTATTATGAAAAATATGTTGGATTTTTGACAAGTACAATTCTTGATTTTCAAGATTTCATAGGCGTAAAATCCTCTTTTAAATTAACTCCTACTATTATGGGAACTTTTAGATTTCAAGCTGAGCAAAATTTTATAGAACATATAGAAGAAATTGAAAAATTTTTCAAAAGTGATAAAAAAATAAAATCAATGGGATTTCCTGATGATAATGATATTTCTTATGGTTATCAAATTATTGATGAAAAAAATAAAGATGATTTCTCCTCAATAGAGCAATCATCAAAGGATTTGTTAATAAAAATTGGAATACTAAAATCATTTAAGGATAATAAAATTTATAGATATTTCATTGGTGAAAGTGATTTTTCTAAAAGTTTTTTGACTTCTGAATATTTATATAATGAATATAAAGAAAGTAATTGCTTTGATTATACTGCTATTGTAAGTGGATATCTTAAATCAATTGAACAGTTATTATATCATATTGCTATGTTTTCCGTTGATAAAGGATTTAAAATAAAATATAACGGAAAAAGGTATGATAATGGTGAAAGACCAACATATCATAATATTAATAATGTCCGTAAAGTTTGTTTTAGCAGTGAATATATTTTATTCGCCGATACAAGTATGGGGTCATTAATTCATTTTTTTGATGATAATCCATCGTTGTTTTGTATTGATAAGCAATACATTAAAACTATTATTGATTGCTTAAATTGCTATCGTATAGAATGTAGAAATAATAGTTTCCATTTAGATAATCTAGATAATTTGAGTCGGGTTTATTTTATTAGATGGAATACGTTGTTCTTATATATTGTGCTTCTTTCATGCTGCAAACTTGGAGAGAACGAAACTGAAACTTTGAATAGTTTTAAGGTTATAAAAAATGATCAATTTGAAAGATTGTATTATTTGATTTCACAAGGTATAACAAGCACATTTGATTTTTATTTTATTGATGAGAATGGAAATCTTGATAATGGCCAACGTGTTATATTTCTTCCTTCGGAATCTTCTTATCCTTCGTATAATGACGTTGGATTAATAACATCAGCATCGTTAACTTTTGAAAATATAAATACTAAACAAAAAATTTTGGTTATGAAAAAGATTATGCCTGATGAAATATGGTGGATTGATGAAAAAGGAAATAAATTTTTGATAGAATAGATTTATTAATTGTAAGTATACGTGATTTAATTTAATAATTGTTTCATTTAAAAAAAATTATGGAAAAGGTATCGTAAATTATACGATACCTTTTATTGTTTAATAGGAGTAAAAACACAAAGGTTTTAAGTGAATAATTTACTTGTACTTTTTTGATTTGATAGGAAACGCAGTTAATAATTTAATCTGCATTTTTTGTTGGTTGAATAAAATAAATTGAATTTTTTGAATCAAATAAAATGACTACTCTATAGATTTAACTCAAATAATTTGAATAACATAGTTTAAATAATTTGATTATGTTGATAATTGATAATTTAATTTGACGATTAAAAAAAAGAAAGGAAATGATAATTATATGAAGAAAAAATTTATAGTTGAGATTACTGAAACGCTTCAGAAACAAATTATAGTTGAAGCTAAAAATAATGACGAAGCTGTTAAAGAAGTTGAAGAAAAATATCATAGTGAAGAAATAATACTTGATGAAGATAATGTGACTAATGTTGATATTGTCGCAGTTGAAGTCTATAGAAGCTATGAATATGAAAGATAGAGAATTCTGGGCTGGTATAAGATTCATAAATAAAAGGATAAATACGTGTCCGAAGTTGTAGCAAGCAGGGACTTTTGATATCAAAAGTCAGTTTTTCAGGGGATAGCCCCTAAGACCCCAATCAATTAAGAGGAGAGATGTATATGGAAATAATGATGAAATTAATAGTATTTGTATTAGGTGTTTTTGTTGGCATTGTATTAATGTGTCTTATGCAGGTGAATAGAGATGAAGAGTAAAAATAGAAATAAGGCAATACTTGTAAGACTTAGTGAAGATGAGTTTAAGGATATCAACGAGCGTGTTGCTTTGACTGGTTTATCAAGAGAAGAGTATGTGAGGTCACTGATGAAGATGGAGATACCTCCATCTCTTCCTTCACCAGATATGAAAGAAACTATTAAGCAATTAAGACTTATAGGAAACAATATTAATCAGCTTACAGTGATTGCCTATAAGACTGGTTCAATTGATATTATGAAATACAAGAATGATTATGAAAGACTTCAAAATCAAATTCTTAAAATAATCACACTTATTAATCAGCCAACAAAAATGGAGGAAATAAAAAATGGCAACAACAAAGATATGGGCAGTCAAGGATAATCTAAAGAGAGTTCTTGATTACGCATCTAATCCTGATAAGACCGAAAATGAGGATATGGGTACTTACGAATTTAAAGGTTTAAAAAATGTTATTGAATATACAGTGAATGATTTAAAAACTGAGAAACAGTTTTATGTGAGTGGTATTAACTGTGAACCATCCACTGCTTTAGATCAAATGATTTCGACTAAGAAAGCAGCTCACAAGGAAGATGGAGTTCTAGCATTTCACTGTTATCAATCATTTAGACCTGGAGAGGTTACGCCAGAGACAGCACATAAAATTGGTATTGAACTGGCTAAGAGAATGTGGGGAAATGATTTTGAAGTAGTTGTTACAACACATCTTGATAAAAAGCATTTTCATAACCACTTTGTAGTTAATTCTGTTTCATGGAGTACTCACAAAAGATTTTTAGATAGTCATAGTGATTATGATAGGTTTAGAAGATTATCGGATGAGCTATGCAAGGAATATTCATTGAGTGTTGTTAAGAATCCTAAGAAAGGGAAGCACTATAAGGAATGGTATGACGAGAAGCAGCGTATTCCTACTAGACGTTCACTTATCATTGATGATGTTGAAAGAGCTATAGCCAATAGTATGTCATTCACTATGTTTATCAAAAACTTGGAAGACATGGGCTATGAAGTCAAGACCAATGTCAAGCATATCGCAGTCAAGCCACCAGGTGGTGAAAACTTCTATCGACTTCATAACCTTACCAAGGATGAAAAATACAGTGAAGAAAATATCAAATATCGAATTTTCACAAAGAAGCCTTCAAGAAAATCAGTCCCAAAACAAAAACCTGTTAAATATCACTACCATGGCAATATTAAAAAGGCAAAAAAACTTACAGGACTTAAGGCCCTGTATTTTCATTATATGTATCGAATGGGGATTATTCCCCAAAGGGTACCTAATAACAAAAAGGTGTCCTTTATTTTTAAGGAGGAGCTAAGATATATGGATAAGATATCCAATGAAGCAATACTGTTGTCAAAGAATAACATCAACACACTTGAAGAACTTGAAGCCAAGCAAAATGAACTTAATGAAAGAATAGACAGTCTTACCAAGAAGAGACGCTGCTGTTATAACAAAATCAGAAGATGCAAAAATCTTGAAACAAAGGAAATGTTACAAGCTGATGTAGCTTCGTTAACTGATGAACTTAAGAAACTTCGAAAGGAAGTGAAACTGTATGATGACATCAAAGAACGTTCACCAAAAATGAAAATCAAATTAGATCAGGCTAAAGAAATGGAAAGAAAGGATGATAGAAAGTATGAGTACAAATGGCGAAACAGCTGATCAGATGATGCGTATGTCCATGCAGGGAATTGAAATGGCAGCAACTGTAGCACTTAAAGCAGGTGGTGCTGCGTCTAAATCTCTTGCAGTCACATTATATGCAATACTCACTGATAAGAAAAAAGTTAAAGGCAAGACAAGACTCAATGCTATGCTTAAATCAGGAAAAGAATTAAAAGTCTTCGCAATCAGGCATGAGGACCTTCAAACGTTCTGCAAGGAAGCCAAGCATTATGGTGTTTTATATTGCGTATTAAAAGAAAAAGACAAAACAGATGGCATATGTGATATTATGGTTCGTGCTGAAGATGCATCAAAGATTAGCAGAATAGTTGATAAGTTTGAACTTGCGACTGTTGATACACAAGCAATCAGAGATTCCATCAACAGTAAGAAGAATATGAATGAGCAATTTAAAAATACTCCTATTCTTAGTGAAGAGGAGCATGACAAGATTGTTGAAGAGTTATTGAATTCAATCAGGAAGGAGGAAAAGACACAAAGCCAAAACCCCACAATGGCTCGAACAAAGAAAAGGGACGAGAATCAGTTCGAGCATATCTCAAAGGATGTTAAGAA
>JAJQGQ010000168.1 GCA_021200395.1 Erysipelotrichaceae bacterium | reverse complement strand
TTAATATATTTTTTATCTTTATGAAAGCTTAAATTCATAATTCGAAAAATAATTAATTCACATGAACCTATATAAAGAAAATCTTATTATTCTTACGTATCTTTTTTATATTAAATCTCTTTTTATTTAGTAAATAAAATCATAATATGATACAATAATACGTATGAAAGGAAGTTTTATTATGATTTTTTATGTTTCGAGTTATGGTAAAAAAGACGATAAAGGCATCTATATCATAAATTTTGATAAAAACACTTTAGCCCTAAAAAAAGTTCAACAGATTGTTACTATAGATTATCCATCATACATGATCATTAATCATGGTAATTTATATGCAACTTATAAGAATGCTAGTAGTAAGAATGATGGTGGCGGAATTGGAAGTTTTACAATTCATGACGATGAATTAATGTTGAATAGTAATTATCGTTCTAGTGGACGTTCATATACACATTTATGTATTGATAAAGATCAAAAATATCTTTTTGCTGCTAATTACCATGGCGGATCTACAGCGGCTTATCAATTGGAAAATAATCAAATTGTTAAAAAAATAGGTGCTGTACACCATCGTGGATTAGGTCCTGATTTATTAAAGAGACAAACGAGTCCACATGTTCATTATGTCGGTTTTACACCTGATAATAAGTTTTTATATGCCGTTGATTTAGGTGCTGATAAGGTTGTTATGTATCGTTATAATAATGGTATATTAAATGAAGCAGATGATTATACTTTAAATGTTATACCTGGTTCTGGTCCTAGACATATGATTTTTTCTAATGATGGACGTTTTGCCTATTTAGTGAATGAAATAGCAAATCAGATTATGGTATTTAAATATACAGATGGATATTTATCAATGGTACAATCAACAAGTTGTATTCCTAATAGTTTCAAGAAGTTTACCAGTGCTTCTGCTATTAGATTAACAAATAGTGGTAATCATTTATTTGTTTCTAATAGAGGACATGATAGTATTGCCATGTATCGTGTTAACAAAGAAACTGGTAAGATTTCTTTATTATCTATGGTACATACTGGTAAAGAACCAAGAGATTTTAATATTATTGATGATAAGTACTTAATTATTGGTGCTCAAAGTGATAATAAGTTACAAGTGATGACTTTTGATGAAGAAACCGAAAAGTTAGTTTTAACTGATAGTGAAATTAATATACCTGCACCAGTATGTATAGCCGTAAACGAATAACGCAACCTAATGGTTGCGTTTTAGTGTAACTTCGTATTTAATTCTTGAATAAGCTGAAGTAATTGAGGTGGATAGTCTACATAGTTGGATAATTCTAATACATCTTTTGCAAAATGAATATAAAGTTCATCTTCATTATATGATGGCTTATCAATATTGTAGAAAGCCTGGACTTTTTCATCACACAACAGATAATTATTTTTTATAGGTTGACTTAATGATAATCCTTCTATGGATTTAACACGACTTAAAGCTACATAAAGTTGACCACAATCAAAACAATAAGGTACTAAATTAATTGCATCATAGGTTTGACCTTGGCTTTTATGAATGGTAATAGCATAAGCTAATTTTAATGGTAATTGGATAAATTTACCAACGACTACTTTTTTTAAATGCTTGGTTGTTGCACCATCTATAGTTTCTTCTGTAATTTCATAGTTTTCAATAGCCCATTCATAAGGATTAATTGTCACTATTTTAGAAGTTTGATCCAATTTCACTTGAACACTATTATCACCTAATTTAACAATAGTTCCCATTGATCCATTTTGATAAAGAAAATCTTCAATATCATTCACTATAATCATTACTCTTGCACCAACTTTAAGTTCTAATTCATCAACTGTTGTTTTATCTGATGCTTTAACATCGCCTATAACTTGTGAATAATAAATAATAGGTTCTTCATCTATTTTATCTAATTCCTGTTTATTGATTTTATTAGCTACAACATTTCTAGCAGATAATACAATACCATTGGATATTTTATCTTTAGATGCATGCTTATTAAAGTAATCAATAGCTGTTGCATCGCCAATGCGTATTTTATTGAGATTTTCAATAAATGTTTGATCTAACTGACGAATGACTTCTTTTAATATAATCGTTTGAAAATGGCATTGTTGCCAATATTTTGATTCAAAGGCAAATCCTTTATGATAGTTTGGATAAATTTTAGTAAGAATGTCATAATCATGATTACTCGTAACAGGTGGTAATTGAAAGAAATCTCCCACAACAATCAACTGTTTGGATTTAGACATTGATTCAGCTTTTTTGATAACTCTTATAACATAATCAAACAAATCAACACGACACATACTAATTTCATCAATAATAATGATATCAGCTTCTTTAACAGTTTTAGGTACTTGTACTTTAGAAGTATTAATTTGGGGTTCAGGACTTACCTGAAAAACTCTATGAATTGTGACACCACCTATTTGTATAGCTGCAATACCAGTTGGAGCACAAACAATCATTTTTTTCTTTAGTTTTTCATTTTCCTTAATGAAAGCTTGTATAACATATGATTTACCAGTACCCGCTTCACCTGTTAAAAAGACATTTTGACCACTCATCATAAGATTATAAGCCTGCTGTTGTTCAGCAGTGAACTTATTCATTACAGGTTTGTTTTGTTTAATGGTAGTTGTTTGTGTTTTTTGTATATCTAAATAAGCTTCTGCCTCTTCTTTTGTATTAAATTTTTTAAAAATAGCTCCTGGATACTTATTGGTTTGCATTTGACATTCATCCCATGTATCATAAATACCAGGAACTCTTCCAACTTTAACTGCATAATATTTTCCCATATACTCTCCTAAAAAAAGATGAAGTTATTTCTTCATCTTGATGACATAAATAACTTCTTCATCTGTTTCCTGTGTTTCAAATTGAACTGTTACACCAGCATGTTGTACCATATCAATAGCCTGATCTAATGTATTCATAGCTATCTTTAAGTTTTGTGAAATACTTTTGTTTTTACCTTTAGGTTTTTTAGGTTCTATTTTTGTTTTAATACGTTTTTCCGTTTGTTCAACATTTAGATGCTTATCCATAATTTCTCTTAGCATCTTATTTTGAGCAGCTGTTGAATCTAATTTTAATAATGCTCTTGCATGTCTTTCAGTAATATCTCTTCTTCTAACTGCTTCTTGCACCGTTATTGGTAATTGTAGTAGTCTTAGTTTATTCGCTATTGTGCTTTGTTTTTTGCCAACTTTTTGAGCAAGTTCTTCTTGTGTTATTTGTTGGATATCTAATATTTGTTGATAAGCTAAAGCTTCTTCTATTGGTGATAAATCTTCTCTTTGGATATTTTCTACGATAGCTGCAGTAGCACTTTCTTTTTCATCATATTCTCTTACAATACAAGGAACTTCTTCTAGATTTGCGAGTTTACAAGCTCTAAATCTTCTTTCTCCTACAACTATTTGATAATGATCATCTATTGGTCTTACAACAATAGGTTGTAATAAACCATTTTGTTCTATGGATACAGCAAGTTCTTGTATTTTTTCTTTTTCAAAATGTGTTCTTGGTTGATTCTCGTTGGCTTCTATTAGATTTATATCAATAAACTTATATGTTGGTTCTTTCAATTTTTCCACTTCCTTAATAATCTTCACTATTATAACATTTTTATAAAGAAAACAAAACAAAAAGCTGTAATATGTCATTTACAGCTCTAGTACTTCCTTGATTTTCTTCATTTGATTTTTATTTAATACTTTATTTTTATGACTTTGAATAGCAGACAATAATTTATCATTATTAGTAAATAATTGATTAGTCTCTACTTCACATTCTCCTTTAATAAGATATACATAACCTATAATAGGTATTTCCATATGTTCTTTTTTAAGAATACGTGTCAAGATATAGATTTCTCTTTCTAATTGCATAAGCGGATTTTTTATTTTAGTCGTTTGTGTTTTACCTTTAGGTAAATGTTTAAAATATGTCCACTGCTGATCATCTTCATGCCCTGAAAGTTTACCACTATAACTTTTTGTTTCTACAATGACTATACCATATTGACTAATAATCAATTGATCCAATTCAGTATGTTGCTTTTTAAATTCTAAAGGAACATTCTTATAAACTTTATATTCTTTAGGTAAATTCTTTAAAACTTTATAGCTCTCTCTTTCACCTTTAATACCTGCATTAAGTATTTTGTATTCTTTATAAAATAGTCTAAACAACAAAACCCCTGCAGCCATGACAATGACAATATACAACAAACTCAAACCTATAGAGAAATGTGTACTTGCATATGCAAAACATGCTATAATTTCAAATACACACATAATCATACCAAATAAAGATAAATACTTTCTATGATAATTATTCAATTTCATAAATCACAAATACCTTTTCCTTCACCATAAACTGCATACCAATCAGCATTAAAATCATTGACTGCTTTTTCAATACTTGGATTTGCAAAAATTTGTTTTAATACGGATACAGGCGCTGTAATAGCTTGAGCACCATAATTAAATGCATCACGTACTTGTTGAACACCTTTAAAACTAGCAGCTAAAATCTTACAATCATAATCATCCTGAACAATACGATTTGATAATTCATTAATCAATTCCATAGGATCATTACCTAAATTACCAATACGATTGACATATGGCGCAATATAATCTGCCCCAGCAGCTAAAGCCATATAAGCTTGCATCAAATCATAAACTGCAGTTGCAGTCACATTGACACCTTCAGCCTTTAATAACTTAATAGCCTTAACACCCTCATAAGAGACAGGTACCTTTATATAAACCTGGTCATCAACTTCTTCTAAAATGCGATGAGCTTCTTTAACAATCATATCAGCATCTTTAGAAATCACTTGTATATGTAAGCTTCTTTCTATTCCAATAATCTTTCTAACCTCTCTCATATGATCAAAAAAGTTTTCAGGACTCGTTGCCTTTACAATTGATGGATTACTTGTAACCCCAACAATTGGCATATGATCAACAGCATCTTTAATTTCTTCTAAATCAACAGTATCAATAATAAATTCCATGTGGTTATTCTCCTTCTTTAATTAAATTTTTTAAACCTGTTTGCGATACAATATCATAGAAATGTTGCATTTGTTGCGATGAAAATTTCTGATATTGTGGTAATTCGTATTCTAAATCTACTAATGGATATTTTGCTGAAGCTAATGGATTATAATTGAGTAATTCATATTTAACTCCAGGATATATATCATAGATAAATCTAGCAATATTAGATATATTATCATCAATTGCCGTCATTGATGGTATCAATGGCGTTCTGATAATAACTTTATCTTTATATTCACTTTCTAATATATATTGTATATGTTCTTTGATGATTTTTGAAGAGACTTGGGTCAATTTTTTATGTTTTATTTCATCAAATACTTTAAAATCCACATATATAATATCTAAATAAGGTAGTGCTTGCTCAATGAGTTGTAATGATGTATAAAGGGTTGTTTCAATGGCTGTGTTTATGTTTTCTTGCTTGCAGCGTTTGAGGAATTCTATGAGGTATTGGCCTTGCATAAATGGTTCCCCACCCGAAAAGG
>JAJQGQ010000181.1 GCA_021200395.1 Erysipelotrichaceae bacterium | reverse complement strand
CCTATATCCATACCCCATTGTTTTATATTAGCATTAGGATCTTTAAGTTCTTCTTTATCATAGCGATGTCTATTGAGCTTATCAACAATCGCTAATAACTTTGCACGTATATAAAACAAAGGTTTCATTAAACTATTCATTATATTTATTCCCCATTTCTTTTATCCCATCATATTCATTATTTTTCGTAGACTTTACGACCAGCTAAATAAGTTGCTAAAACTTGGACTTGATTCAATTGCATAGGATCTATTTCTAATATGTTTTGATCTAATACTACAAAGTCAGCCAACATGCCTTCTTGTATCTTACCCTTTTTATTTTCTTCAAAAGAAGCATAGGCACCTTCTGATGTAAATGAAGCAATAGCTTCTTCTACACTACAACCTTCTTCCAATAAATAAGGACCTATATAATCTTTCAAAGTTGTTCGCGTAATGGCACACTGCATACCAGCTAATACATCAGGCATTTCTACTGGACAATCAGAACCATTAGATACATGGCAACCTAGATCCATATAATGTTTGAATTGATAACACTCTAAGGCTCTATCTCCCACTCGATTTTCTACAATATGAATATCATAATCTAAGAAGATTGATTGTATATAAGCATGCAAATGAAGCTTAGCAAATCGTTCTATTTGATTATTGTTAGTAATTTGACAATGAACAATGCCATTTCTATGATCACTTGAATCATCTTTTAGTAATTCCTCATAAGCTGATAAAACAGATTCAAAAGCGCCATCACCAATGGCATGAACAGCAATTTGCATATGATGTTGTTTTGCTAATTGCATCATGTCCAATAAATCATGATGATTAATAATTTCTACTCCCTTAGTTGTAGGATCATCATTGTATGGCTCTAACATTAACGCCGTTCTTGCCCCTAAAGATCCATCGACAATCATTTTTAATGGACCGATTTTAAAATATTCTGAACCAACACCTGTTGTATACCCTTTTGTTAAGAAAGATTCATAGCTTTCTTTATTAACAAACTGTGATTGCTCATTAACACGAACAGTCAACTTCTTTTCTTTTTCTAATTCTTGATAAGCAGCAATGACATCATCATAAGATACATTATTTAATGTTAAAAAATCATCAGTTTGACAAGAGGTAATGCCATATGAATTCACTTTTTCACTAGCAAGCAGTATCATTTCTTTGATATCATCTTTTGTATACGTTGGTTTAACTTTGGCCAATAAAGAAATCGCATTTTCACGAAAAATACCGAGCGGCTTACCATGATCATCAACATCCATTGATCCATCAGCTAACTCTATAGCATGATTCTCAAGACCTAATAATGATAGTACTTTACTATTAACAACACAAACGTGTCCACATGCTCTAGTAATACAAATAGGATTGGTTAAAGATATTTGATCAAGATCGTAGCGATTAAGAAATCGTTTTTCATCAATAAAATAATCCTGATTCCAACCTCTTCCTTCTAGCCATTGATCTTTTTCTAAATATTGACTTGCATCATTTAATGCATCTAATACATCAGAAAGAGAAGAAGTATGTTTGGATAAATCTACATTTTTTAAAAAAGACCCTAATTCTAATAAGTGCATATGTGAATCATTAAAACCAGGTAATACAAAATGTTGTTTTAAATCTACAATTTCATAATCATGAATATCTAATTTTGATACATCATCAACTTCAATAAAATAACCATCTTTCACTGCAAAGCTATCAATTATTTTTTCACCAGTATATATTATGCAATTTTGATAAATTGTAATCATAAGAAAACCTCCCTCATAAAAAGTTTAATGAAGAAAGTAAAAATTGTCAATCATTATAAACATAATCAAAAAAAGTGTCGTTGTATTTTTTTGATTATGTTTTATAATAATAGTTTCAAAGGAGGCACATATGAATAAGGTCAACTATTATGAATCATATGACGAAGACTTTATTGAAAGCCAGCATCAAGATTATCAATTAAAAGACAATTATCAATGGATACATCATCATATTTTATATATATTTATATCTTATTTATTTTATTATTTTGTATTAATCATTGCATTTATTTATAGTAAATTTTATTTAAGAGTAACTATTAAAAACAAAAAAGTTCTTAGGCATTATCATAGCTATTATCTTTATAGTAATCATACGCAAATGTTAGGTGATGTTTTTGATCCTTTTTTAATATGTTTTCCTAAGAAACCATATATTATTTGTAGTCCAGCTAACTTAGGAGTTCCTGTTATAGGCAGACTATTACCAATAGGAGGAGCATTGCCTATTCCTAGTCGTCTTAGAGGAATGAAGAAATTTATTGAAAGTATCCATTACCATAATGGTAAGAAACATCCAATAGTCATTTATCCTGAAGGACATCTTTGGCCATGGTGTACACAAATCAGAGAGTTTAGTAAAACTTCTTTTCATTTTCCTGTCGATACAAATAGTCCCGTATTTGTTTCAACAACAACTTATCAAAAAAGCCGTATTTTTAAGCATCCAAAGATGACAATTTATATTGATGGACCATTTTATCCTCAAGAAAACTTTTCCAAAGATGAAAATATTCAATATTTACATGATAAAGTCTATGAAATGATGAAAGAAAGAAGTCAATTGAGTAATTATTCTTATATTATTTATCAAAAGAAGGAGATGCATAATAATGAATAAGTTAAATAAATATTTTAAAATACATAAAAGTCAACTTCAAGTAGCATGGTTTCTAGTATTTGGATTATGTGCTTTATTAGCTCAACTTGTTTCACGTATTATTTGTGATATTGTTTTTCAAGATTTAGTCAATACAATTACTATTTGGCCTTTTCCTTCTCAAACATTAGGTTCTTTTTTAGCGTTTTTGATATCTAATATTATTGCGAAAGTAATATCTTTCATTACCAATAGAAAGAAGACATTTCAAGCTAATAATAATATTTATTTCAGTATCATTGTATATGTTATACTTGTTGTTGTACTTATTATTGTAGAAACAATTATTGGTACACCATTACAAAATGCTATATATATAATTATGGGAGGAAACTTTATCAATGCAACTCAAGCAAGTGTTAATGCATCATCTCAAGTTTTATATCAAACATGTGGTGTTATATCTCAACTCATTTATGGTATAGGTGATGCTATTATTGTATTTTTTATGGATAAATATTTGATTATGAAAAGAAGTTAGAATGATTATTTCGCTAAAACCTCACTATATAAAAAGAGCTTCAAAGAAGCTCCAAATATTTAATTTTATTTATTCATCAACTGCGGGACATTTATAAAACATATTATAAACATTTTCTACATTTGATCTGTCAAAATTACTAATATCTAAGTTTTTCAATGCTTTACAATAATAAAACATATAGCCCATATCAAGTACATTCGATGTATCAAAGCTACTTACATTTAAGCTGCTCAATGAACTACAATTTTTAAACATACCAAACATAGTAGTGACGTTTGATGTGATAAAATTGCTAAGATCTAAACTTGTTAATGATTTACAATAGCTAAACATATCTTGCATACTAGTGACATTTGATGTATCAAAACTACTTACATCCAAACTTGTTAATGAACTACATTCGAAAAACATACCTCTCATATTTGTCACATTTGATGTATCAAAGGTGCTTAAATCCAAGCTTGTCAATGAATCACAATTATTAAACATATAGCTCATATCAGTAATATTGGTTGTACAAAAACAATCATTAAAATTAATAGATGTACAACCACTCATGTTACAGAACAATTTTACAGTATCAGGATTGGCATCTACCCCACCATCACCTACGATATAGAAATCATACATTTGATCATCTTCAGAATAATCAACATATAGCATAACACACCCATCTTCATTTGCGGAAATATCTAATGTTATAACATCGTCAGTTTCAAAAGGTAAGCCATCGAAACTATCTAAAAAAGTAATTGTTCTAATATGCTTATAATAAGAATAGTTTGATATGCCATAAAGGTTAGCTATATCTGAAACCATAACATTTCCACTACTTTTTGTTACAACTTTACTGCTAGAAGTACTACTATTTGTTTCAGCTTCGTTTGTAGTATTATTGTTTGTCTCTGTCTCACTCGTATTTTCACTCGTTTCATCGTTACTTGAATTGCTTGAATTACTAGAACAACCAATTAATGATATGCTTAGTATTCCAGCTAATAATAATTGAATCAATCTTTTCATTTTTCCACTCCTCAATTTTAGATTATACATCGAAAATTTATATGATAAAAGCTGTGTCAGAGAATTGGACAAAGAAGTTAATTTGCTAAAAATAGTCTTACAATATTTTCGATACTATGTGTTTGTGGAAACATATCGACTGGTTGACAATAATCTGCTTGATAACCTTGGGATGTTAAATAAGCAATATCTCTTGCTTGAGTAGCAACATCACAAGATATATAAATGACTTTTTTAGGTGATAGTTCAACGAGTTGTTCCAAAAATTTTTGGGAGCACCCTTTTCTAGGTGGATCAACAAAGACAACATCAATTGTTTGATTTTTAGAAAATTCAACCATAAAATCACCTGCATCTTGACATGTAAAAGTGGCATTATCAATATGATTTCTTTTAGCGTTTTCTTTGGCATCGTTGATCGCTTGTTGTACAACTTCAACACCATAAACATGATTGACAAATCGTGCTAATGATAATGAAATAGTACCTATACCACAATAAGCATCAATAACATTATCTGTTTGTTTTAAATGTGCTAATTCTATAGCTGTACGATATAATATTTCTACTTGAATAGGATTGACTTGATAAAAGGAATGAGTAGATATACGATAGGTATTACCTAACAATCTATCTTCTATATAACCTTTACCATATAATATATGAATATCATCTCCTAAAATAACATTATCATGGCGGGGATTGATATTTTGAACGA
Organism: Erysipelotrichaceae bacterium; assembly: GCA_021200395.1. Taxonomy (GTDB): domain Bacteria; phylum Bacillota_I; class Bacilli_A; order Erysipelotrichales; family Coprobacillaceae; genus JAJQDJ01. The sequence continues at coordinate 800 of JAJQGQ010000181.1, read as the reverse complement.
TTGTTTCTAAATAATCAAATTCTTTTGTTAATATCGATATCATTTTGTCTATTTTTTTTATTTTATTGGTATGTGTAATGAATATAAGCATCATGGAATTGGTTTGATAGCCATATTTAATAAGAATATGTTTGATATTACCTGTATGGTTTGTCTTATCATAAGGTTTTTCATGAAATTGGTTAAGTAATTGTTTAACACGTTGAACGAGTTGATTTGATTGTTCATTTTGAACATAACAAGTATCATAAGGGATGATCTCATTGGTATGTTGCTTATAAAAGCCAGTCACTATTTTTTTATCCTGCATACCTACAGGGACTTGTACCTTGTTACGATAGAACCAAGGAGTATCCATCATTATGCAAGGTTTAACATCTAGATCAACATGACCAATACGTTGTAAAGTGGTTTTAACGCGCATTGTTTTAAAGTCTTGTTGTCCATCACTCGATAAATGTTGAATATGACAGCCACCACATTGTTTAAATAGTGAACATTTTGGTTCAACGCGATATGGACTCGTTTGAATTAAAGATATCAGTCTACCAACTGCATAATTTTTTAAGACTTTAATAATCTTGATATCCCCTATTTCTCCAACAATCATATTTTTGACAAAAACAGGAAAGCCGTCAATCTTAACAATACCTTGACAATCATGAGTATAATCAATACATTCAACATTTGTTATATAATCATTTTTTTCATAAAATCCTCCAAAAAAAACGAGCTATGCTCGTTTTATTGATGTTCTCAAATAACTTGGGAAATCGATAGGCACTCAAAATTTATGGGGT
>JAJQGQ010000174.1 GCA_021200395.1 Erysipelotrichaceae bacterium | reverse complement strand
ATAAATCCTGAAAATAGTGATTATAAGTTAAATCATTATTCACTAATACAAATAAGACTTGTTGATAAACATATTCCTTATCTACACGCTCCATACACATTTGAAAGCCATCATCAAATTCTTTATTTCTCATTCTCACACGATTATTTAATAACCATGTAAAGACTTCTCGATAATTATGATGAATATCTAATAAAAGATCAAAAGATTGTCTAAAACGACTAATGACCTTATTTCGATAATTCTTAGGATAAATTGTCATTTTCGAAAATTCATCAATTAAATCTAAAACTCTTTGACAAGCATCACTATAGGTCATAGCATCTATCAAGCGTTTATCCAACTCTCTCATAAATGAACTATGAATATCTCTTTCTCTTTTAGCTGTTTTCTTTATTTCTAATAAATATTCATTCAAAGGTATTTTCGCAACTTCTTGAGTCTTTTTGATAGGTTTTGGCTTTTCTTCTGGCATAGCCTTTCTAGAATCATTAAAAGCATAGGCTGCAGCGGCTTGATGAACACAACAATCCTGATGACAACTACATGTCTTTTTAGATATCTTATGATTTTTTGATATCATAAATGTGACCACATAATCCTTATCATCCAAAACACGAGCTTTGAATTGATTGTCCATCAATGTCACTTGAACAACTTTCCCTGCTTCATAAAGTTTTTTCCCTTGAATGAGAGTTTGTTTTTCAAATTGAGCCATATATTACCTCCTATATTTCAAATAAAGCTTTAATATCATCAAGACTCATAGATGATAATGATCCATCATTACCTTCTACAAAAGTATCTGCTAAATCTTTCTTCTGACTTTGTAAATCCATAATCTTTTCTTCAATTGTATTTTTCATAATCAATGAAAATACTTGAACATTCTGATTTTGACCAATACGATAAGCACGATCAGTTGCTTGATTTTTAGCTGACATATTCCACCATGGATCAAAGTGAATAACAGCCTGTGCACTTGTTAGATTGATACCTGAACCACCAGCTTTTAAAGAAATAAGAAATAAAGTTGTATCATCTTTTTGAAAAGCATCAATCATTTGTTTACGTTTAACTTTATTAACAGAGCCATCTAATAAGTAATAAGAAACATGTTCTTTTTGACATTGTTCTTCTAATAATTCTAAAACAGAAGTAAAGGATGAAAATAATAGTATCTTCTTGTGACTATTTTCTAATGAATGTATCAATTCCATACAACCTTTCATTTTAGATGAAGGTTCTTCTATATTTTCATAAAGTAAACGGGGATCTTGACATAATTGACGTAAACGAGTTAATAAGGCTAATATTTCTATTTGTCCTAAGTGTTCCATATTGAGTTTTTCACGAAGTGATTGATTGGCTTGAACTAAAGAGGCTAAGTAGAGTTTTTCTTCTTCTTCATTAAATTGCAAATAAAGTGTTTGTTCTATTTTTTCTGGTAATTCTGCTAAGACATCTTTTTTGTTTCTTCTTAAGACAAAAGGTGAAATCATATTTTTAAGTTGTGCTTGTTTTTCTTCATCATGATCATTGACGATTGGTTTTTCAAAGTTATTCATAAAGTAATGATAGTTATATAAATAATAAGGCATCAAAAAATCAAAAATAGACCATAATTCTGATAAAGAATTTTCAATCGGTGTTCCCGTTAAAGCAAAACGTTGTTTACCATGAAGCATCTTCACTGTTAAAGCATTACGTGTTTTCGGGTTTTTAATATATTGTGCTTCATCTATCACAATGGTATGAAACTGGAAACCCTGATATAATTCCACGTCTCGACGCATATAATCATAGGAAGTAATAACAATCTGATAATCACCTATCGTTTTTATCAATTCTTCACGTCTAGCCTTACCACCATAGATACATAAATATTTTAAATCATCAGAGAACTTCTCTATTTCATCAGCCCAATTCAATAACAAACTTGCTGGTGTAATAACCAAATGTGTTCCTGCATCCTTTAAAGCTTCAAAATAAACAATCATCTGCAAAGTCTTTCCCAAACCCATATCATCAGCTAAAATACCACCAAAACCATATTGTTCCATCAGTCTTAACCATTGATAACCTTCTACTTGATATTCTCTTAAGGTATTTTCATATTTTTGTGGTACAGCAAAATGAGATTGTTTCAATGATAAATCATTAAGCCATTGTTCAAATTGTTGTGATCGAGAAAAATGCAAAGATGAATCTTGAGACATCATATGATCTAATTCAAATAAACGATATGTTGGAACCTGGATTTCCCCATTTGTGAAATCCTGATTTTTGAGTTGCAAGGAAGATGTAAGAGCATCTAATTCACTTAATTCCTGATTTTCTAAAGATAGTATTTTACCATCTTTTAATTTATAAAATTTACGCTTCTTTTTATAAGCTTTCAAGATATCCATCAATTCTTCTTTTTGAACATTCACACTATCAATCTGAATAGATAATAAGCCATTACTAATACGTACGCCTACTTGAATATCTAATGGCTGATTATTAGAAATATCTTTTAAAGCATCACTGACATAAATAGTACAATAATTAGAAAGATATGGTAAACCTTCTTTAATAAATTGATAAGTGAATTCATGATCATATTGTAAATAAATAATATGTTCATCAATATCTTCAATATAAGGTTTTAAATAGCTTTCTATGAGATCAGCTTCTTTCGATTTATGTTCATTATCATCAAAAGCATAAGCTAATCCATCATCATATATATATTCAATCTGTAAACATATTTGTCCATCATTCGTCATATCCCCATAAAGATTAATCATATTTTCCTGATGATAATCATTAAAAACATTGGTATTTAATGATAAGTCATCAATTAAATCAACAAATATATATTTATAAAAATCATTAAGTGATTCTTCACTAATATATAAGCCACCTCTAATATCCATTAATTTTTGGATAAAAGTTAAAACCTTAGCTGGTTCATGAAATTCATAGCGATATAAAATATCATTTTCTAAACTATAAAGATATGATGATGACATCATCATGCCTTCAATCATACGATAATCTTTAAAGTCAAGAATATAATTATGATCTTCTTGACGTAATTCTAGAGGTATTTTCTCACTTCGTTTAGAAAAGGCAATATCACAATAGCTAGATGGCAAACTATTCATCAAATCATAAAATTCATCAATGTGTTCATCACTGATGATAAGACTTTTAATAATACCATGTTGGATGAGTTGATTTTTTAAAAAGCATTTTTTGATAAAACTAATGATTTCATTAGAATCTTCATCAAAAGCATCTAAACTATGTATGAATTCAAAATTTTTACCATATTTTAAGTTTTCATGATGATTGATAGCATTTAAGAATGTCTCAATATTTTTAACAATATATCCTTGCATTCCATTGATGACACGTAGTGTCATCACAAGATGATCATTGTCTTGTTTTATATAAGTTTTTATTTGATATTCTTTGGATGATAAAGGTACGAGAGAATCTCGTACTAATTGATCTTTATATAAGGAAATAAGATCATTGGCTTCTTGTTGTTTTTTTGTAAGGATGCGTTGTTTGCGATTTTCTTCAATTTGTTGTAATTGTTCATATTTAGAAGTTTCAGGTGCTTTTTCATAAAAATAAGGATAATGATCAATATTCTGTTTTCTTAAATACAAAAGAATAGCTGCTTGATGACGACATCCATCTTTGCCACAAGTACATGAATATTGAATAATTTCACCGTTTGCATCAATTTTCATAGATGTTACATATTTATTATTTTGATCTATGACTCTTGCATTCACACGTACACATTGATGAGATTCATCCAATGAAATAGTCATTCTTTCTAATAATTTTGAAATATCCATAATACGACCAAAACGATATTCTTTTTCATCATGAACGACTCTTCTTATTTCGCGATCCTGAATATGCATAATATCACCCCTAGTCCTATATTATATCATAAAATTTATATAATAAAAGTTATGAAACATTTTATTTTTAAAATCACTTTGTGTTACCTATATTAAACATTATTTTTATGGTATAATGAGCTTGAAACTAAGGCAAGCTTCACATGGTGAATATATCATATTCAAACATGTGATGTGAAGGTTGCTTTAGTTATATTATGCGAAATCGCATGATTCACGCATAATAAAACGGAATAGTTTCAAGCTCATTACGCGAAAGCGCGAGCGAAGAGAAGCGATTTCGCATAATAAGTTAAAGGAAGTGGTAACATGGGTAATTATTTGAATCCTGATAATAAAGATTATACAATTTTAAAACAATCTCCTATTTTTGTAGATAAATCATTATTAATAAAATATACAAATAAAAAAATAAACATTAAAGAAAGATATATATGTGTTTCTAGACCTAGAAGATTTGGTAAAAGTACCGATGCTCAGATGCTTGTAGCTTATTATTCTAGAGGATGTGATTCATCCATGTTATTTGAAAATGTGAAAATTGCCAATGAAGATGATTATAAAACTCATCTTAATCAGCATAATGTTATTTTCATAAACATTCTTGATTTCTATGATGATTCAATCTCAGCTCAAGAAATGATCGATTATATTAGAGATGAAATTGTCGACGAATTAAAGGAAAAATATGATTTTAAAATAAATCGTTATACATTACATGATGTTTTCAAAAAAATATATGCTCGAAATCAAACGAGTTTTATATTTATTATAGATGAGTGGGATTGTCTTTTAAGAAACAAAAAAGCAACTGAAGAAGATAAGAAAAAATATTTAGATTTTCTAAATAAGCTTTTAAAAGATAAACCTTATGTTGAACTTGTATATATGACAGGAATTTTACCAATAAAAAAATACGGTGATGAAAGTGCACTTAATATGTTTGATGAAGTTTCAATGCTTGACCCTTTAGGATTAGAAGCATTTATGGGATTTACAGAAGATGAAGTTAAAGATTTATGTCAAAGATACGATATGAATTTTGAAAAAATGAAGTTATGGTATGATGGATATCATTTTAAAAATAATATTTCCATTTATAGTCCAAGATCAATAGTACAAGCACTTATTAATAAAGAATGTAAAAGTTATTGGACAAATACTGGTACTTTTGGAACTTTAAAAGATTATATAAAGGAAAACAAAGATGGCTTACGCGATGCTATTATTGAACTATTAGGTGGCAAAAGCGTTACAGTTAATACCAAAACATTTCAAAATGATATATCTAAGTTTTCTTCTAAAGATGATGTTTTAACTTTACTTATTCATTTGGGTTATTTAGGTTATGATAGTACTAGACAAGAAGTACGTATACCAAACAAAGAGGTTAATGATCCTTTTGTACAAGCTGTTAGTCAATTAAACTGGGGACAGCCTTCCATCGCTTTTAATAATTCTATGGAATGTTTAAAAGCTACATGGAATATGGATGAAGAAAAAGTTGCTCAATATATTGAAGAAGCTCATCTAGAAACATCCATTATTCAATATAATGACGAAAATGCTTTAGCTTATACAATTTACTTTGCTTATATGGCAGCTAATCATTATTATACAAATGTAAGACAAATGCCAACAGGTAAAGGTTATGCTGATATTTCCTACATTCCTTATGATCCTTCTTATCCAGCAATAGTTGTTGAATTAAAATGGAATGATAATCCAGATACAGCTATTAATCAGATAATAAATAGAAAATACTATTATAATTTAAAACATTATAAGGATAATTTATTGTTAGTAGGTATAACTTTTATTAAGTATCCTCAGAGTATGGATTATAAAAAACACTTTTGTAAATTTATAAATTAT
>JAJQGQ010000221.1 GCA_021200395.1 Erysipelotrichaceae bacterium | reverse complement strand
CTTTTCTTTTTGACATGAATTTGATAATATAAACATATAAATGGGAGGCTATTATGATTAAAGCGGTGATATTTGATTTAGATGGGATTATTATAGATACCGAAGTTATTTCGTATCAATTATTTAAAAATATTGCAGGACAGTATGGACATGAATTCACATTAGATAATTATATTCAAAACTATAGTGGTAGAACGGCAGTTGCGAATGTTACTAGGATTATTAAAGAATTTGATCTACCAACAACTAATGATGAAGTGATGAACTATTTGATGATACACGAAAATAGTGTAATTGATCATGGTGTTGATTTAAAAGATGGTGTTAAAGATATTTTAAAGTATCTTAAAGACGATAACTACAAAATTATACTTGCAACATCTAGCATGAAAGAAAGAGCATTAAGTGCTTTAAAACAACATGATATTGATAAGTATTTTGATGATATGGTCTTTGGCCCTGAAGTAGAACATGCCAAACCACATCCTGATATCTTTTTAAAAGCTATTGAAAAAGCTGGTGTTAACGTAGATGAAGGATTGATATTAGAAGATAGTGAATCAGGAATACAAGCTGCTTATAGTGGAAACATTCCTGTCATTTGTATACCTGATATGAAAGAACCATCACAACATTTTAAAGATATGACAGTCGCTGTTTTACCTTCACTATTAAATGTGATTGGTTATTTAGAACTTCAAAGATAATGTTAGTTCATTATCTTTTTTTAATATGTTAAAATAGGGAAAAGGAGGTAATAAAATGAGTAAGAGAAGAATATATGCAGCTATCGATTTAAAATCATTTTATGCCTCTGTAGAGTGTCATGAAAGAAATTTAGATGCTTTAAATACAAATTTGGTCGTTGCTGATAAAAGTCGTACTTCTAAAACGATATGCTTAGCTGTATCACCATCATTAAAGAAATATGGTATTGGTGGTCGTGCACGTTTATATGAAGTAGAACAAAAGGTTGAAGAAATTAATAATGAACGTAGAAAGCAAGCTAGATATCATCAATTTGTTGGTGAATCATATAATGATGATGAATTAATGAAAAATAAAAATCTTAAATTAACTTATATTGTGGCCACACCAAGAATGGCTTATTATATTGATTATAGTAATCGTATCTATGAAATATATTTAAAATATTTTTCAGCCGATGATATTCATGTTTATTCCATTGATGAAATATTTGTGGATTTGACAGGTTATTTACAGTTATATCATAAAACACCTAAAGAAATAGTTCAAATGGTCATTCAAGATATCTATCAACAAACCAAAATCACTGCAACTGCTGGTATAGGAACCAATCTTTATTTGTGTAAAGTAGCTATGGATATAGTTGCTAAACATTTAAAGGCTGATAAAAATGGTGTGAGGATTGCTCAACTAGATGAACAAAGATATCATAAATATCTTTGGAATCATAAGCCTATTACCGATTTTTGGCGAGTTGGTAAAGGTTATGCCAATAAGTTAGAAAAAGTAGGTTTATATACAATGGGTGATATAGCAAAGTGTTCAATGGGTAGTGAAAAAGAATACTATAATGAAGATTTGTTGTATAAGTTATTTGGGGTGAATGCTGAATTATTAATAGATCATGCATGGGGCTATGAACCATGTACAATTGCAGATATTAAATCTTATAAACCCGAACATAATAGTATTGGAAATGGTCAGGTATTAAGTACACCATATAGTTATGATAAAGCCAAAATTGTTGTTAAAGAGATGATGGATTCTTTAGCGTTAGATCTTGTGGAAAAACGTTTAGTGACTAAACAAATTGTATTAACTATTAACTATGATAAAGAAAATGTTGTTAACTATAAAGGTGAAATCACAACCGATCACTATGGTCGAAAAATCCCAAAACATGCTCATGGCACAACAAACTTAGATAGATATACATCTTCTTCTAAATTATTAACAGAATACCTATTAAAACTCTATGATCGTATTGTAGATAAAGGACTAACTATAAGAAAAATCAATATATCATTATCTAATGTAATAAGTGAAGATATAGCTGATCTAAAACCACAAGTCAAACAATTAGATATCTTTTCTAGTTTTGAAAATGATCATGAGGAACAACTTCAACTTGATTTAGAAAAAGAAAAACGTGTTCAAGAAGCTACATTAGAGATTAAAAAGAAATTTGGTAAAAACGCTATATTAAAAGGTAGAGACTTTGAAGAAGGAGCTAAAGCTAAAGAAAGAAATGAAACAATTGGAGGTCATAAGGCATAATGGCAACATTTAGAAATATTCATGATTATTCAGATATTATTGATTTACCTTATCAAAAATCTACAAGACATCCTCCTATGTCTACTTTAGATAGAGCTGCTCAATTTGCACCATTTGCTGCACTAACAGGACATAAAGAAGCAGTATTAGAAACAGCACGTCATGTTTCTTCTAAAAAAATATTGGATGATGATCAAAAACAAATTATTAATCAACAACTGCAAAAAATAAAAGATAATTCAACAATAGAACTCACATACTTTATTGCAGATACAAAGAAAAAAGGTGGTACCTATGTGACAGATATCATTTCTATTAAAAAAATCGATGAATATGAAAAAGTGCTCATCACTACTGATAATCAAAAAATTAAAATTGATGATATATATGAAATACTAGAGATACATAATCTCTAGTATTTTATAATTACTAAAAATTTCTATTTCAAATCTTGTAAATTCATACTCAATTTACAATAAATGAGTTATAATAAGTGTGCATGAAAACACTTTCAAGAGGAGGTAAATAGAAATGAGTTTTCCAAAAGATTTTTTATGGGGTGGAGCTGTAGCTGCTAATCAATGCGAAGGAGCATATTTAGAAGATGGTAAAGGTTTATCTGTACCTGATATGTTATTAGGTGGAGATGTAAATACACCTAGAACATTCTTACCTAAGACTGATCCTGATGCTTTCTATCCTAGTCATGAAGCAATTGATTTTTATCATCATTATAAAGAAGATATTGCTTTATTTGCTGAAATGGGTTGGACAGTATTTAGATTCTCTATTAACTGGGGTCGTATTTTCCCTAATGGTGATGATGAAGAACCAAATGAAGCTGGTTTAGCATTCTATGAAGATGTTATTGATGAATGTAAAAAACATGGTATGGAACCATTAATTACTTTATGTCATTATGAAATTCCTTGGAATATTGTTACAAAATATAATGGATTCTCTGATAGAAGAGTTATTGATATGTTTGTAAAATATGCTACTACTTGCTTTAAACGTTATAAAGATAAAGTTAAATATTGGTTAACATTTAATGAAATCAATATTGCTTGCATGGGTGAAGGTGGAATTGGTAACTTATATGGTTTAGGTATTATGGACCCTGAAGATGTTAATGCTGATCATAGAATTCCATTGGATCAATTAAAATCTAATGAACAAACAACATTTGAAGCATTACATAATGAATTTGTAGCTAGTGCAAGAACTGTTATTGAAGGTCATAAGATTAATCCTGATTTCATGATTGGTAACATGATTGCTCATACTACCTTATATCCATTAACTCCTAATCCAAAAGATATTCTTGCTGCATACAATGATGATAACTTTAAGAATAACTTCTGTGGTGATGTTCAAGTACGTGGTGAATATCCAACATATATGTTTAGATATTTTAAAGAACATAACATCGATACTTCATATATTACTGAAGAAGATGAAGCTATTATTAAAGAAGGTACAGTTGACTTCTATACATTTTCATATTATATGTCTAACTGTGTGACAGTTGATGAAAATGCTGAAATGACTGCTGGTAATATGTCTAAAGGTGCTAAGAATCCATACTTAAAAGCATCTGATTGGGGATGGCAAATTGACCCTGATGGATTACGTTATACTTTGAATATGTTACATGATCGTTATCCACATACTCCATTAATGGTTGTTGAAAATGGCTTTGGTGCATTTGATAAAGTAGAAGAAGATGGATCTATTCATGATAGTTATAGAATTGATTACTTTAGAGAACATATTAAAGCAATGGGTGAAGCATTAGAAGATGGTGTACCTCTTATTGGTTATACAACTTGGGGACCTATTGACTTAGTATCTGCAGGTACTGGACAATATGCTAAACGTTATGGTTTCATTTATGTTGATAGACATGATGATGGAACTGGTGACTTCTCAAGAAGTAAGAAAGATTCATTTGATTGGTATAAGAAAGTCATTGCTAGTCAAGGAACTGATTTAGATTAATAAATATTAAAATATCTTAATAAAAATGGTCGGAATTTAATTCTGATCATTTTTTTGCTTTAAAACGCAAAATACTATTGACAACGCTTGCAGTACAGTGTACTATATAGATATAAAAAAACAGTACAATGTACTAAAAGGAGGAAATTTGATGGCAAAACGTGGTAGACCTGGTGCTCAAAATCCAGGTAGAATGATTTCTGGTGGTATGGATATTGAAGATTTTATTGAATTAACAAAAAGAACTGAATGTGATTGTACTTGTGTTGGTAAAAGCTTTGAACCTGTACCTGAAGAATTAAGAGAAGATTTTGTGGATGTTGCAGAAGAAATTGGCGATAGACGTTATGCTTATGCTAAACAATTAGAAGAAGAAGGAAATTTATTATCTGCTGGTAGTTTCTATGGACGTGCTAATGCTATGTATAGAGTAGCTGATTACGGTATTCATGATGCTATTACTGAAGAAAAACTTCGTATTTATGGAAAAATACCTGAAACATTCCAAAAACAATGGCAATACTCAAATACAAATTTTGAAGTATTAGAAATTCCTTATGAAGGAAAAACGATGCAAGGTTATTTATGCATTCCTGATAATTGTCCAAAAGATACACCAGTTCTTGTGTTTATTCCTGGAGCTACTGGGTTTAAAGAAGAAAACTTTTCATCAGCTTATTATTTTTATGAAAGAGGAATTCCTTTCATTATATTTGATGGTCCAGGACAGGGAGTTAGTTTGTATTTTAGAGAAATGTGGTTAACAACAACAAATTATATTGGCGCAGTTAAAGCTGTCATAGATTATGTAAAATCAGATGATAGAATTGGTAATAAAATAGCTTTATATGGTATTTCTTATGGAGGCTTCTTTGCAACACAAGCAGCTTGTGAGTTGAATGATGATATTTGTGGATTGGTTGTACGTGGAGGTACTGATCGTACTGATGATTTAACAAAGCATCCATGGATGGGTATTCCTAATTTTTATTTAGGTGGATTCCAATTGAAATTCAATCAAGAAGATTTAGAAGTATGTTCAAAAATGTCAACAGAAATGTGTGTAACTGATAAATTACATAATATTACGGTACCGACATTAATTATTCATACAAAAGAGGATCCTATTATTGGTGTTGAAGGTGCAAAACGTATTTATAATATGGTTTCTTCAGAAGATAAATATTATGCAGAATATCCAGGAAATGCACATTGTGTTAATGATCAAATGGATTCAGCAGGATGTTTTGGAGCTGACTGGATGGTTAAGAGAATGCTTAATAAGTAAAAAATGGATTGAAGATATTTGACATATCTTCAATCTTTTATTATGATTACTTTGTTGAAATTGGAGGTATTCATAATGAGTAAAAAGGAATTAATTCAAGAAACAGCATTAAAACTATTTAATGAAAAGGGATATAATAATGTATCTTTAAGAGAAATAGCAAAAGAAGCAAATACAACAATAGGAAATCTTACCTATCATTTTCCACAAAAAGAAGATTTACTTATTCATATTGTTGATGAATTACATAAAAAGTTCAGAGAATATAAAGATGATTTA
>JAJQGQ010000147.1 GCA_021200395.1 Erysipelotrichaceae bacterium | reverse complement strand
TTCTAGTGTGCTAGGAGATGTTTTTAAGAGACATTATAAATACTTAGGTGCCCTTTGGGGGACGTAATTATTTCGGTGAAATTTGAAACACCCGGAATTGTGTGTTAAATGAAGAAAGGAGAAAGACATGCCTACAATTAATCAATTAGTTAGAAAAGGACGTAGTGAGAAAACATCTAAGTCTAAATCACCAGCGTTAAATAGAGGATATAACTCTTTAGCAAAAAGATCTACAAATTTGAGCTCACCTCAAAAGCGTGGTGTTTGTACACGTGTGGCTACTATGACACCAAAGAAACCTAACTCTGCTTTACGTAAATATGCCCGTGTTCGTTTATCAAACGGTATGGAAGTAACTGCATATATTCCAGGAATTGGACACAATTTGCAGGAACACAGTGTTGTGTTGATTCGTGGCGGACGTGTTAAGGACTTGCCAGGGGTTCGTTACCATATTATTCGTGGTACAATGGACTGTGCAGGTGTTAAAGATCGTAAGCAAGGACGCTCATTATATGGAGCTAAAAAACCTAAAAAATAAAAGATAGGAGGAAATATTAGATGTCAAGAAAAGGACGTGCAGAAAAAAGAGAAGTATTACCTGATCCAATTTACAATTCTAAGGTAGTAACAAAATTAATCAATAACATCATGCTTGATGGTAAAAAAGATATTGCGCAAAACATCTTATATGAGGCATTTGAAAAAATAGAAGCTAAAACTGGTGAACCAGCAATGGATGTATTTGATAAGGCTATCAATAACATCATGCCTGTTCTTGAATTAAAAGCAAGACGTGTTGGTGGGGCTAACTATCAAGTACCAGTTGAAGTATCACCTGAAAGAAGATTAACATTAGGATTAAGATGGTTAACAAACTATTCTCGTTTAAGAAATGAAAAGACAATGGTTGATCGTTTAGCTAATGAAATTATGGATGCTGCTAATGGTACAGGTGCTTCTGTAAAAAAGAAAGAAGATACTCATAAAATGGCTGAAGCGAATAAAGCTTTTGCTCATTTCCGTTGGTAATAGAAGTATAGAAATTTATTTTGAAAGGAGAAAATTATGGCTCGTGAATTTTCGTTAGAAAAAACTCGTAATATTGGAATCATGGCACATATCGATGCTGGAAAAACAACTGCAACAGAACGTATTCTATATTACACTGGTCGAATTCATAAAATTGGTGAAACACATGATGGTGCTTCACAAATGGACTGGATGGAACAAGAGCAGGAACGTGGTATTACAATTACATCAGCAGCTACAACGGCTCACTGGAATGGATACCGTGTCAATATTATTGATACTCCAGGCCATGTAGACTTTACTGTTGAAGTAGAACGATCACTTCGTGTACTAGATGGTGCTGTCACGATATTAGACTCTAAAGCAGGGGTTGAACCACAAACAGAAACTGTTTGGCGTCAAGCAACAACTTATGGTGTACCACGTATTGTTTTCTGTAATAAGATGGATGCTACTGGAGCAGACTTTATTATGTCATTGGAATCTATTGGTAAGCGATTAGGAGCTAATGCTGTTGCATTGCAATTACCTATAGGTGCAGAAGATACTTTTGAAGGTGTCGTTGATTTAATCAAGATGCAAGCTATCTATTTTAAAGGAAACAAAGGGGAAGAAGTTGTTTACGGTGAAATTCCTGATGATTTAAAAGATCAAGCAGAAGAATATCGTGAAAAGATGATTGAACAAGCTGCATCGTTTGATGATGATTTAATGATGAAAGTCTTAGAGGAAGAAGAAGTTACTGAAGAAGAAATTAAAGCTGCAATCCGTAAAGGAACTTTAGCAGTTGAATTATTCCCTGTACTTTGCGGTTCAGCTTACAAAGACAAAGGTGTACAACCAATGTTAGATGCTGTAATCGATTACTTACCTGCTCCTACAGATATTCCATCTATTAAAGGTGAAGATGAAGATGGTAACGAAGTTGCTAGACATGCTAGTGATGATGAACCATTTGCTGCATTAGCATTTAAGATCATGACTGATCCATTTGTTGGAAAATTAACATTCTTCCGTGTATATTCAGGACATATTTCTTCAGGTTCTTACGTATTAAATTCTACAAAAGATAAGAAAGAACGTTTGGGTCGTATCTTACAGATGCATGCAAACACTCGTAAGGAAATTAGTGAAGTTTATGCTGGTGATATCGCTGCAGCTGTTGGTTTTAAAAATACAACAACTGGGGATACTATTTGTGATGAAAATAATTTCGTTATCTTAGAGAAAATGGAATTCCCTGAACCAGTTATTGAATTAGCTATTGAACCAAAAACAAAACAAGACCAAGATAAGTTAAGTAACGGTTTATCTAAATTAGCTGAAGAAGACCCAACTTTCAGAGTTTCAACAAACCCTGAAACTGGTGATACTATTATCGCTGGTATGGGTGAATTACACTTGGACGTTATTGTGGATCGTTTAAGAAGAGAATTCAAAGTAGAAGCTAACGTAGGTGCTCCTCAAGTAGCTTATCGTGAAACTATTAGAAAAACGGCTGATTGTGAAGGTAAATTTATTAGACAATCTGGTGGTCGTGGTCAATATGGTCACGTATGGATTAAATTCGAACCTAATGAAGGTAAAGGATTTGAATTCGTTGATGCTGTCGTAGGTGGAACAGTACCTAGAGAATATATTGGCCCAGTTAAGGCTGGTTTGGAAGAAGCATTAAATAATGGTATGATTGCTGGATATCCAGTATTAGATATTAAAGCTACATTGTTTGATGGTTCTTACCATGATGTCGATTCTTCAGAAACAGCATTCAAGGTTGCTGCAAGTTTAGCATTGAAAGAAGCTGGTAAAAAGTGTGATCCAGTTATCCTTGAACCAATTATGGCTGTTGAAGTTGTCGCACCTAATGAATATTTAGGTAGTGTTATGGGAGATATTTCATCTCGTCGTGGTATGATTGATGGACAAGAGGAAAGAGGAAATGCAATTGTTGTACAAGCAAGTGTACCTTTATCTGAGATGTTCGGTTATGCTACAGATTTAAGATCATTTACGCAAGGTAGAGGAAACTATACAATGCAATTTGATCGTTATGAACAAGTACCAAAATCAATTAAAGAAGAAATTATCAAGAAAAACGGTGGAAATAATTAATTCTACTTTAAGTATTGCAATTTTGGTTTAAATCATTTAGAATGTATATTGAAATTTAGAAAATAATTATAGGAGGAAGCTTATAAATGGCTAAAGAAAAATTTGACCGCTCTAAAGCGCACGTTAATATTGGAACTATTGGGCACGTTGACCATGGAAAAACTACTTTAACAGCTGCTATCACTAAAGTATTAGCTGCTGAAGGACAAGCTAAAGCAATGGATTACGATGCAATTGATGCTGCACCTGAAGAAAAAGAACGTGGTATTACTATTAATACTGCTCACGTTGAATATTCAACTGCAACTCGTCACTATGCACACGTTGACTGTCCAGGGCATGCTGACTACATCAAAAATATGATCACTGGTGCTGCTCAAATGGATGGTGCTATCTTAGTAGTTGCTGCTACTGATGGACCTATGCCTCAAACAAGAGAACATATCTTATTATCTCGTCAAGTAGGTGTACCTTACATTATCGTATTCTTAAATAAATGTGATATGGTTGATGATGATGAATTATTAGATTTAGTAGAAATGGAAGTTCGTGAATTATTAGATGAATATGATTTCCCAGGAGATGACACTCCAATTATTCGTGGATCTGCATTAAAAGCATTAGAAGGAGATCCTGAATATACTCCAGCAATTCATGAATTATTAGATGCAATTGATTCTTATATTCCTACTCCAGTTCGTGATACTGATAAACCATTCTTAATGCCAGTTGAAGATGTATTTACAATCACTGGTCGTGGTACAGTTGCTACAGGACGTGTTGAAAGAGGTATGTTAAAGATGAATGACCCTCTTGAAATCGTAGGTATTCATGAAACTCAAACAACAGTTGCTACTGGTATCGAAATGTTCCGTAAGTTATTAGACTTTGCTGAAGCTGGTGACAACGTAGGTGTATTATTAAGAGGTATCAACAGAGACCAAATTCAACGTGGACAAGTATTAGCTAAACCTGGTTCAGTACATCCACATAAGAAATTTAAATCTCAAGTTTATATCTTATCAAAAGAAGAAGGTGGACGTCATACTCCATTCTTCGCTAACTACAGACCACAATTCTATTTCAGAACTACTGATGTTACTGGTGTAATCTCTTTACCTGAAGATGTAGAAATGGTTATGCCTGGTGATAACGTAGAATTAACAGTAGAATTAATTGCTCCTATCGCTATCGAAAACGGAACTAAGTTCTCTATTCGTGAAGGTGGTAGAACAGTTGGTGCTGGTAACGTTTCAGAAGTTATCGAATAATTAACTAGTAAAGGTGCTCAGGCACCTTTTTTTCTTGTGTTTTTTATTAAATTTGTTAAACTATGTGTGTGGGGTGAAAACATGAGTAAATTATATTTTTTTGATATAGATGGAACATTGATTGATTGTACTAGAGGAATATTTGAAATAGAAGATGGTGTTGTTAAAATATTAGATCAGTTAAAAAGCCAAAGTGATGATGTGTTTTTAGCAACGGGAAGATGTAAATGTTTTATTGTTGATGGTGTTATGAAATATCCTTTCAGTGGTTATGTGACATGTAATGGTGCTTATGTTGAATATCAGGGGAAAACAATTTATAAAAAGCTTGTGAGTACAGAAGCTTTAAAAGCGACGCATGATATATGTGTAGAAAGAGATATGGCTTATTATTTTGAAAGTAATAATTATATATATGTACTTAATAAGAATAATCCTAAGCATTTGGAGTTTAAAGAAAAATGGGGAATGAAAGATGAAGTGATTGTGGATGATTTTGATATTAATAACATTGAAACATATATTGGTATGATTGTTATTAATAGCAAAGAAGACGAAGAACCAATGAGAAACGCTTTATCACCTTATTTTAATATACAGCGACATCGTAATGAATATTCATTTGATTTAACGATTAAAGGTGAATCAAAAGCCAAAGGTATAAAAGAATTAGTAAAGGGTTTAAATAAGGACATGAAGGATACAATAGCATTTGGTGATGGTAGAAATGATATAGAAATGTTAGAAGAAGTTGAATTAGGTATTGCGATGGGTAACAGTATGGTTGAAGCCAAACAGGCTGCTAAGTATATTACAAATGATATTGATGATGATGGAATTATGAAAGCGTTACAATATTTTTCGCTAATTCAAAGATAATGATTGAAATTTATCTTGTGATTTGATAAAATAAATATACAGAGTTATTCTGAAATGTATATTAAAAAAGGAGAAATTAAAAATGGATGAACAAGAAATGATTATTATGAATTTGATCGTTAATGCTGGTAGCGCACGTAGCTCTTCAATCGAAGCTATTCAATATGCTAAAGCAGGAGATCTTGACAAAGCTGAAGAATCTATGCAAGCAGCTAAAGAAACAGTTAATGAAGCACATCATGCTCAAACTGAAATGATTCAAGCAGAAATTAGAGGAGAAAAAACTCCATTAAACTTATTAATGGTACATGCTCAAGACCACTTAATGACTAGTTTATTATGCCTTGATATGGCTCAAGAATTTATTGATATTTATAAAAAACTTGCATAATCATGAGTGAATTAAGAGGTTTTGGCTGAACCAAAAACCTCTTTTTTTCTTCTAAAAAATTTTTTAGAAAAAAAATAAAAAAAGTATTTGACATTCTTTGGCCAATCGTGTATTATTTACGAGTCGGCCCAAGAGGGATACGACAGTGGAACATTGAAA
>JAJQGQ010000242.1 GCA_021200395.1 Erysipelotrichaceae bacterium | reverse complement strand
ATATAAATCAATATTTTTCCTAATTTTTATGAATAATATCTTTGATAATATAAAATTCATTAAATTCATCAGAATCAACCATTGAATTTTGACCAATATAAATACTCTTATTAATAATGACAAGTTGAGAAAAATCTAATCCAGATACATGTTGTTGGCTTCTTTTAGAATATTTAAATTTATAACCATTATTATGATGCATTTTGCTTCTAAATGGTACACCAATATAACAAGCTTTTATACTACTTAATGCAAATAATACAATGTTATAATTTCTATTAACATTCGTTAATATTTCAGGATATAAAGAACGAAGATAATCCATATAAAATCGATTGTTTAGTTTTCTAATTTCATAATCATACATAGAACTTCCCTAAAATCAAACACAAAAAGAGGAATCTTTAATGATTCCTCATTCTAGCATCCTAAGCAATTTTTATATTATCGACGAGTCAGAACCGTCACTCGTCATCAAAAAAAGGATGCACCAAGGTTTTCACAATATTTTAGAAATTTAAAAGCAAATAACTATCATTTTTATTCGTAGAATTCAAATTCGAAATCTAAAATAATAACTGTATCTCCTGCTTCACATCCTGCCTTACGCAAAGCATCATCCAAGCCGATTTGACGCATTTTTAAAGCAAAACGTTTAACCCCATCATCACTACCAAGAGATGACATCTGGACAATTCTTTCAACCTTAGGACCATCAACACGCCAATAATGATTACCTAAATTATGAATTTCATAACCTTTTTTATCTTTACTATCATAAGTATATAGAACACTATTTTCTATTTCTTCTTCATCATCAAATTTTGGTGTTTGATCTAATAAATCAGCAATCGCATATAAAGGCAAATCGACTCCTTCACCAATTAAAGCAATAACTGGGAAGACTTGCACATCATCGCCTACTTGTTGTTTAAAACGTTCAAGATTTTCTTCGGCATGTTCCTCATCCATCTTATTCGCAATTACAATTTGTGGACGATCAAGTAGATGATATTGATATTCTCCTAATTCCTTATTAATAGCTAAATAATCCTCATAAGGATCTCTACCATCATTACCACTCATATCCACAATATGTACAATCACTCGGCATCTTTCAATATGTCTTAAAAATTGATGTCCTAGCCCTTTACCTTGCGATGCACCTTCAATAAGTCCAGGCAAGTCAGCCATAACAAAAGAACGTCCATCCTTAGCTTGACAAACCCCTAAATTAGGCACAATAGTTGTAAAAGGATAATCAGCTATTTCAGGTTTAGCACGAGAGACAACTGATAAAAATGTTGATTTACCAACTGAAGGAAAGCCAACCAAACCAACATCAGCCAATAATTTTAATTCAATAATCAAATTATATTTTTCACCTGGCTCACCACGTTCACAAATAGTTGGGGCTGGATTACGGCTAGTTGCAAAACGAGCATTACCACGACCACCACGACCACCTTTTGCAATAACAACACGCTGGCCATCATGAGTCAAATCAGCTAATTTCTTATTGGTATCTTCATCTATAATCACACTACCAACTGGTACTTTTAATATTAAATCATCAGCATCGGCACCATGCATCTTCTTATTCATGCCTTGTTGTCCAGCTTTTGCTTTATAGCTACGATGATAACGAAAATCTAATAATGTTGATAAAGAATGTGTCGCTTCAAAAATGATGCTTCCACCTTTACCACCATCGCCTCCATAAGGACCACCCTTAGGTACATAGGCTTCTTTTCGAAAGGATACAATACCATCGCCACCCTTACCTGATTCAACGTATATATTAACCTTATCAACGAATTTCATACATTCACCACCTTTTATAAAAAAGAACCTCTTTTGAGGTTCTCATTAAGCTTGAGGATATACAGAAACTTTTTTTCTATTTTTTCCTAATCTTTCGTATTTCACAACACCATCAACTAATGCAAATAAAGTATCATCTCCACCTTTACCTACATTTGTTCCTGGATGAATCTTAGTTCCTCTTTGTCTATAAATAATAGAACCTGCATGACATCTTTGCCCATCAGATAATTTCATACCTAATCTTTTAGCATGTGAATCACGACCGTTCTTAGTAGAACTAACACCTTTTTTAGATGCAAATAATTGTAAATCTAATTTAAACAACATGGTTTTATACCTCCATCTCAATAATTTTTAAATAATCCCCATAGGATTCTTCAATTGACTTTAAAATCGTTTCAAATGTCTCTAGTACCACTTGATGTATTTCATTCAATCGATTAACAATGATATGACAATATCCTGAACGAAGAACAATACTTCCATAATCGAGGAAATTACGTTTACCTAGCTCATTACCAATACCAACACATGCTGTACTTACACCAGCACAGACCAAATCATATCCGATTTCATCACTATCAGCATGGCCAGATACTTCTACTTCAAGAATATTGCTACCTTCTTTCTTTATTTTAACATTAACCATTGATAGCTTCAATAAGTAATTTTGTATAAGGTTGTCTATGACCTTGTTTCTTATGATAATTCTTTTTAGGATTGTATTTGTAGACAGTAACCTTTTTTTCTTTTCCTTGTTTTTCAACTTTAGCGTTAACACTTGCATCCTTAATATAAGGATTACCAATCTTAGCACCTTCAGAAATATATAAGACCTTGTCTAAAGTGATTTCATCACCTTCAGCAACATCTAATTTTTCTACAAAAATACTTTGTCCTACTTCAACCTTAAATTGTTTTCCACCTGTTTCAATAACTGCGTACATGATGTACCTCCTTTTATATAATATTCCAAGACTCGCCAACCAAGGCAGCAGTTGCATTTAATACCTTTTATGCGCGGTTGTAGCTAGAGGTCTACAACAAGAGTATAATAGCATTTTATTGTTTTATCGTCAATCTTTTTTTGTATTATTTCGAGGATGTGAATGATCATAAACTTCTTTTAAATGTTGGATTGAAACATGAGTATAAATTTGTGTTGTTGATAATGAGGCATGACCTAATAATTCCTGCAACAAACGAATATCAATACCTTCTTCTAATAAATGGGTTGCAAATGAATGTCTAAAGGTATGTGGATGAATTTTTTTGGTTGGATCATAGTTAGCACATACACGATCAACAATGTTTTCTACTCCGCGATTTGTCAGTTTTTTACCAAATTTATTGATAAATACATAATCATGATCTTCATGATATTTATTCATTATTTCCTGACGATCTTCTTGAATATAATTTTTTAAGCATTCGGCTGCAAAATCATGAAAAGGAACATAACGATCTTTTTTTCCTTTACCATGAATAAGTAATACCTGTCTTGAAAAATTAATTTGTGATAATGTCAGATTAACAACTTCACTGCATCTTAATCCAGAGGCATACATAAGCTCAAGCATAGCTTGATTTCTTCTACCTAGTGGAGTAGAAGTATCAATACTATCCAATAAGTCCATCATTTCATCAATATAAAGCACATCAGGATTTCTTTGTCCTACTTTTAATAAATCAACTTCTAAAAAAGGATTATCATTGATATATTCTTCATTTTGCATGAATTTATAAAAACCTCTTAAAGAAGATATTTTACGATTAATTGTCTTTGATGCTAGCTCATCAAGATGAAGCATTGCTAGATATCCTCTAATATCCTGATAGGTAACACTTAAGCAATCATCAATAGCTTCTTGTTTTAAATAGTTTAGAAATGAATCAATATCTCTTTCATATTCTTTGATTGTTAAATCAGAATAATTTTTTTGATAATGTAAATAATCTAGATATTCTTTTTTATATTGATTGTTCATCCATAAATTCCTTCATTTCCTTAAGAGCACACGTAGCATATGCTGCTTTTCTTTCTTTTTTCTTAACTCTAACTTCTAAAGCAGGTAAAATACCAAAATTAGCTTTCATTGGCTGAAAATTAGTTTTATCAGCATGAGTAATATAATAAGCTAAAGATCCCATAACGGTATGAACTGGATATACTAAAGGTTCTAAATGATTCAAATAACGTGCCATATTGATACCTGCAACCAATCCACTTTGAGCAGATTCCACATATCCTTCTACACCTGTCATTTGACCTGCAAAATATAAATCTTCACGATCAATAAATTGATATGTTTGTTTTAAGCATGTTGGTGAACATATATATGAGTTACGATGCATAACCCCATATCTAACAATTTCAGCATTTTCTAATCCTGGAATCATATGAATAATACGTTTTTGTTCACCCCATTTTAAATGCGTCTGAAAACCAACAATATTATATAAAGAACCTATCGCATTATCCATTCTTAGTTGAACAACTGCATGAAATCGATGACCATCTTTTTCTAAACCAACAGGTTTCATAGGTCCAAATAATAAAGTTTGTTTTCCTCTTTGAGCCATCACTTCAAAAGGCATACATCCTTCAAAAAATTTTTCATCATCTTCTTTAACTGTTTCAGCATGAATCAAAGCTTCATAAAAAGCATCAAATTCAGTTTCACTCATCGGACAATTAATATATTCTGCTTCGCCTTTATCATATCTTGATTTATAATAAGCCTTATTAAAATCAATACTTTCTTTCGTCACTATAGGCGCTGCTGCATCGTAAAAATAAAAAGCATCTTCATGGAGTAATTCTTTAATAGCTAAAGATAACTTATCACTTGTTAAAGGACCAGTAGCAATGATTGTAGGACCTTCTGGAATAGTCGTTAATTCTTCATATCTAACCTCAACTAAAGGATGATGACTGATATATTCAGTAATATCCTGAGAAAAGCCATAACGATCCACAGCTAATGAACCACCTGCTGGAACACGATGCTTTTCAGCCATTTTAATAATAAGACTATCATGCATACGCATTTCTTCTTTTAATACACCAACAGCATTATTCAAGCCATCAGCACGCAATGAATTTGAACAAACAAGTTCAGCAAAATAGGCCGTTTTATGAGCACCAGTTGATTTTTGTGGGCGCATCTCATAAAGAATGACAGGAATTCCACGTTTAATCAGTTGATAGGTAGCTTCAACTCCTGCAAGTCCAGCACCAATAACATTCACTTTTTCCATTTTTTAATCGTCCTTTCAAAAAAGTCCTTTCATTAGGACTTCTTTTCTTTAATAATTGTCTTACACTTAGGATAAGAAGAACAAGCTTTAAACTCACCCCATCGACCTTTTTTTATGACAATTGGACTACCACAATTAGGGCAAACCTCGCCAGTTTCAACAGGCTCCTGTTTCACTTTTTTCTCCTTTTTTATATATTTACATTCTGGGTAAGAAGAGCAGGCTTGAAAACGTCCATAGCGTCCCATTTTATATACCATTGGTGAACCACATTTTGGACAAGTTTCACCAGTATAATCGACTTCTTTTGGCTCTTTTTTAATATATTTACATTTTGGATAAGAAGAGCAGGCAACAAAATCACCATATTTTCCTTTTCTTATAACCAAATCCGAACCACATTCTGGACATTTTTCTCCTGTTTTTTCAGGTTGTACTTGTTCCATATTTTCATAAGCATTTTCTAGTAAAGGCTCGAAACGCTCTTCAAATGATGTTAAAGCATGGACATAGTCATCCTCACCATCTGCTATATCATCTAATACCTCTTCCATTTGTGCTGTATATTCAACATTAATAATACTATCAAAATAAGCTACCAATTGACTATTCGTAAGAATTCCAGATTCCGTAGGTTTGAAAGTCCGATCAACCATTTCAACATATCTTCGCGTCACAATTGTATCAATAATACTAGCATACGTACTAGGTCGACCAATACCTAATTCTTCTAATTCTTTAATCAATTTTGCTTCAGTATATCGTGCAGGTG
>JAJQGQ010000029.1:3326-5870 GCA_021200395.1 Erysipelotrichaceae bacterium | reverse complement strand
TGAATATGATATATTCACCATGTGAAGCTTGCCTTAGTTTCAAGCTCATTATATGCATAATAAAGTCCCAATGCTTCTTGTTAAAGCTGGGCATGCTGTTTATGAACCTGTCAGAAAAACAAAACATTTTCATGTAGAAAAATCATGTATCGGTTGTGGTTTATGTGCTATTAATTGTCCTATTCAAGCCATTGAAATAAAAAATAATAGACCAAAATGGATAAAAGATAAATGTGTAATGTGCTTACGTTGTTTGCATCATTGTCCTACGTTTGCTATACAATATGAAAACGCAACGCAAAAACACGGCCAATATCATCATCCATTATAAAAGCAGTTATCAATTTTAAGAATCATAAATTGAATTTTTAGCCAACGCGACCAGCACCAGCATAATGTTTGGTAAAATAACTATCCGATAGGCTAGAAATCTTTACTCCAGATTTACTGCTGGCAGCATGCACAAACTGACCATTACCAATATATATACCAACATGGGTAATTCCATTAGAAGATGTTGTACCTTTAAAAAATACGAGATCTCCTACCTCTAAGTTAGATTTGCTAACACGGGTTGTTGCACTATATTGAGTAGAAGCCGTACGGGGTATAGATACCCCCATTTTGATGGTAACAGTATTGGGTTATGATAAAGTAGGAGTACATAGTGACAGGGCATTGGAAGGTAAATCATTTGTAGTATTCCTGACGTGCATAATAAGAAATGAGATATTTCAAAAAACAAGGATATTAAAACAAAAAAGAAAGAAATCATATACAGTGCCAATAATAATTGAGGAAATGGAAAGTGTTTATATTATAAGAGATAGTAATAACAAATATATAATGAGATATGGATTGACAGCCAAACAGAAACTAATATTAAATCAATTTGGCATTGATGAAAAACAGGTTAAACAATACATTAAGGATTTGAATGACAGAATAGTATAAAAATAACGAGAATAACAATTACATCAATAGTTATTCTCGCTTTTTAAATCTAATTTTATGATTTAGTTATCTTTTGTGAAAAGTTAAGGTTCATCACTATGATCAATAGTTCCATAATATTCACCATCAACATAAAGTTCTGTACCATCCGCAAAAACAACACCATAATAAAAATCTAAAGCAAAGTCTTCCGTAGGTAAATGAACTTCTTTTAGATTATAGCAATATTCAAATGTATAAGTTCCTATTGATTCCACACCACCAGGAATTGTGATTGATTCTAAAGATTTGCATTTGTAAAAAGCATAATATTCTATCGTCTTTAAGCTCTCTGATAAATGAACTTCTCTTAGATTAGTGCACTCTTTAAATGCTTCAGGTCCTATTGATTCCACACTTTCAGGAATTGTGATTGATTCTAAAGATGTACAATTGCTAAAAGCATGTGCTCCTATCATATTTAAACACTCTGATGAATTCTCCATTTTTAGAGAATCTGCGTCAGAACTACTTTCTGCATCTCCAGAAAATGTTACTGATTCTAAAGATGTGCATCCAGAAAAAGCATAATCTCCGATTTTCTTTACGCTACTTGGTAAATGAACTTCTTTTAGATTAGTACATTCATAAAAAAGATAACCACTGATTCTATCTATACCTTCATGAACTATAATTGATCGTAAGTCTTGTAGTCTTGAAAACACTTTCTCACCTATCGCAAAGACTTTATAGCCATCTATTATATAAGGAATTTCTATGCTCATTGCATGCTTGTTATAATAATCGGTGATGATGATTTTATCATTCTCTAGTACAAGATATCCAAAGTCTTCCTTAGCAATTTCTGATACCACTTTATAGAAATCACCATTATAAAGTGCATAACGAACACCATCAAAATAAATGCATTGCTCTTTATCAAAAATGTGATCTCCTATCTTCTTTAATCCCTTTGGTAAATGAACTTCTTTTAGATTATTGCAGCATTGAAATGTATAATTTCCTATTGATTCCACACCATCAGGAATTATGATTGATTCTAAAGATGTACAATTGTAAAAAGCATGATTCCCTATCATCTTTAAGCTCATTGGTAATGGAACTTCTCTTAGATTAGTGCACTCTTTAAATGCGTAAGGTCCTATTGATTCCACACCTTCAGGAATTGTGATTGATTCTAAAGATTCGCATTTAAAAAAAGTACTATTTCCTATCGTCTTTAAGCTCATTGGTAAATGAACGCCTTTTAAATTTGTACAGCTACCAAATATACAGTCTCCGATTTTTTCTACACTTTCAGGAATTGTAATTGATTCTAAAGATTCGCAGTTGCAAAAAGCACGATCTCCTATCGTCTTTAAGCTCTCTGGTAAATGAACTTCTCTTAGATTAATGCACTCTTTAAATGCTTCAGGTCCTATCGTCTTTAAGCTTTCTGGTAAATGAACTTCTCTTAGATTAGTGCACTCTTTAAATGCTTCAGGTCCTATTGATTCCACACTTTCAGGAATTGTGATTGATTCTAAAGATATGTTTCGATTAAACGCTGATGTTCCTATCTTCTTTAATCCCTTTGGTAAATGAACTTCT
>JAJQGQ010000029.1:0-3226 GCA_021200395.1 Erysipelotrichaceae bacterium | reverse complement strand
TTTAGATTACCGCAGCAATCAAATGTATCATTTCCTATTGATTCCACACCATCAGCAATTATGATCGATTCTAAAGAATCACATTGAGCAAACGCTGATGTTCCTATCTTCTTTAATCCCTTTGGTAAATGAACTTCTTTTAGATTACCGCAGCAATCAAATGTATCATTTCCTATTGATTCCACACCATCAGGAATTGTGATTGATTCTAAAGATTCGCATTTAGAAAAAGTACTATTTCCTATCGTCTTTAAGCTTTCTGGTAAATGAACTTCTTTTAGATTATCGCACCATTGAAATGTATAATTTCCTATTGATTCCACACCACCAGGAATTGTGATTGATTCTAAAGATTTGCAGTTGCAAAAAGCACGATCTTCTATCGTCTTTAAGCTTTCTGGTAAATGAACTTCTCTTAGATTAGGGCACTCTTTAAATGTTTCAGATTCTATTAATTCTACACCTTCAGGAATTATGATTGATTCTAAAGATGTACAATGGTAAAAAGCATGATTTCCTATCGTCTTTAAGCTCTCTGGTAAATGAACTTCTTTTAGATTAGGGCACTCTTTAAATGCTTCAGATTCTATTGATTCTACGCCTTCAGGAATTGTGATCGATTCCAAAGAATCACATTGAGCAAATGCTAATTTTCCAATCTTCTTTAATCCCTTTGGTAAATGAACTTCTTTTAGATTAGTACACCATGCAAATGTATAACGTTCTATTGATTCCACACCTTCAGGAATTGTGATTGATTCTAAAGATGTACACTTATAAAAAGCATAATCTCCTATCTTCTTTAATTCCTTTGGTAAATGAACCTCTTTTAATTTAGTACACCAAAGAAATGTATCAGATTCTATGATTTCTACTTCGTCAGGTATTTCTAAGCTATTTGCTCGCTTGTCATAAAACTTTGTAATCATGATTTTACCATTATTTAGTATGTTATAATCAAATGCTTGATAATCAAATTTTTCCATTTTACATTCTCCTCTTTTAATTTTCTCAAATTCATTATACATTCTGGACACAGACGTTATCAAGTTAGAAATGCTTGGATTTTGTTAATTTTTCTTCTTTTTAGTACTGTTTTTTATCTAGCATTTCTATTGTTTCATTCCCCTATAAATCCTTATCAACTTTATTGATAATTTTTCTAAAATATAGGTTAAATCTTTGAAAGTATTTATATCTTTCACTTATAATATCATTAAGAAAATAAATACCCTTTTTATGGCAAATAACTAAAGCTGATGTAGTCAGGGTGTTTATTAGTATAACAAAAAAGCTATTCCTCAAGGTTGCTTTAAGAAATATTTTCTTATATATTGCTGGTCAGAGGTTAATTGAGCAATTAATCCATCTCTATTATCAAAGGTTTTTCGCCTCGGATCATAGCATGAACTCGACTTTTAGATATTCACCATATATATCTTCATCAAAATCTAAGATATTCACTTCTAAAGAATATTGTGATAAGGCTCTAAATGTTGGGTTTAAGCCGATATTACACATATCCATATATCCTGGATATCTTAAAGATACAACCATATCGTTGCATAATGAGCGGATATATGTTTCTTTGGAACATTGTACACGCATAGTTATCTCATATCAATAACTTTCATAATTTCAATATCATTAATGACGATATCTCTTGGTTCCACATGCACTTCTTCATTATTTCGTGCATATTCATAAAGCTTTTTGCCTTTAACTTTAATTGCAAAATACATTTGCGGCAGCTGTTTTTGAGGACCAATAAATGATTGTACAACATTTTCTAAATTCCCTATACCATGAAATTCTTTCGTTTCTACAACTTTACCATTGGCATCATGACTTGTCATATGTAAAGGTTTATTAATAAGTAATATTCCTTCCATATTTACATCACCAAGCCATAGTACAACATAAATGAATGTATAATAAAAAGAAAAATCAGATTTTTCATTACGATAACTGATTTTCCTTATCAAATCCTTCTAAAATTTTAAATGACGAACTTGTACCAATTCTAGTAGCACCAGCTTCTATCATCGCTTTACAAGTCTCCCAATCTCTAATACCACCTGCTGCTTTAACTTGTACATCATCACCAACAGTTTCTTTCATTAGTTTAACATTTTCTACTGTTGCCCCATTGGTTCCAAAACCTGTACTTGTTTTTACAAAGTTAGGTTTCACTTTTTTAGCAATCTTACATACTTCAATAATTTCTTCTTTTGTTAGATAACATGTTTCTAAAATAACTTTAGATAAAACATTGTTTTCTTTACAAATAGTTACTATTTGTTTCATTTCATCTTCTATATAATCAAGATTCCCTGATTTTAATTCACCAATATTAATCACATAATCTATTTCATCAGCGCCATCTTGAATAGCTTTTTTGGTTTCAGCGACTTTTGTTTCAATAGTCGTTTGTCCAAGTGGAAATGAAATAGCTGCACCAACATGTACCTTTGAATCTTTTAGAAATTCTCTACACCATTTAACTGGTGAAGAATTAATAGCTACCATGGCAAATCCATTCTCATCAGCTTCTTGACATAACTTAGCAAAATCTTCTTTAGATGCATAAGGTTTAAGCAAGGTATGATCAAACATACCTGCCAATTGAGTTCTTGTTATCTTCATTTTATTTCTCCCATATTTCTTTTATAAATTCACTAATAGATAATGAATATTCATCATCTTTACCTTCTAGTTCATAGAGATGTTCTTCTTTTAATGGAAGTAACATATTATTTGATGCATCGTTATTATAAAGAGGAAATACACTTCTAAATGATATTTCTTTATCTTCTTTAGAATGAACATAGATTGTAGGAATGGTATTCTTTTTTACAAAAGTTTTTGTATCAAGTTTTCTAATATCAATATCAACTTCTTTTTTGATTACTTGGCGAACAATCGGTCCTGATATTTTGGCATTTATCTTTGTATCTCTTTCACATCTCTTTGATAAATAATGGTAAGCATTATCATAAGCACCTTCACTAATAATAAGCTTTACATTCTTTAATTTATCTAAACTAGATGTATTTAATATAGTATTAGCACCAACACCATGACCATACATAATAATCGGATGAGCTTCTCCATATTTTTTAATTATATAAGTATTAAAAAATAGTAAATCACTAATATCACGATATCCTACACCTCTAATATAACCATCACTTAAACCAGAAGCATTACTATCAATCATCAAAAC
>JAJQGQ010000124.1 GCA_021200395.1 Erysipelotrichaceae bacterium | reverse complement strand
TATTGTAATTTTCATATATTCTTATTAGCAAATATATTATATCATAATCACAATATTATTACAATACTTATTGCAAACATTATTTATATTTTAGCAAATATAATTACAGAATGCAATTATAAAAATAACCAATCAAGATTTCTTGACTGGTTATAAATTAATACTAGATTTTTTCATAAATCGAATGACTAACCTACATGACCTGCGCCAGCATAATGCTTAACGTAGTATGATTCAGATAAACTAGATATCTTAACACCTGTTTTAGTACCTGATGCATGAACAAATTGACCGCCACCAATGTATATACCAACATGGGTGATACCACTTGAACCTGTTGTTCCTTTAAAGAATACAAGGTCTCCTACTTCTAAATCAGATTTATCAACACGTGTTGTATAACTGTATTGAGCAGCAGCAGTACGTGGAATAGAGATGCCATATTGTCTATAACAATATTGTGTCAAACCAGAACAATCAAATGTATTTGGTCCTGTAGCACCCCATACATAAGAACAACCCACTTTTGAAAGGGCTGTATCAGCCACTGCCTGATATTTCTTTTCAACAGTTACTGATAATGTTTCTGTTGTTTCGTTACCTGACTTATCACTTACAGTATAAGAAACTGTATATGAACCTGTTTTACTTGTATCAACTGGATCATCAATAGTTACATTTTCAGTTATGTCACCATCTTTGTTGTCAATGGCACTTTCTAGATAAGATTCAGCGTTAAATGAAGCATCTTGTTTAATAGTAACAGATGATTCAGTTAATGTGATAACTGGTGCAGATATGTCTTCAACATCAATAGTTAGAATAACATCTGTAGCATTTCCTGATGTATCAGTGACTGTAAGAGTGACGATTTGGGTTTCGTTAGATATAGGATCAATATCTTTATCTAAGGTAACTTCTAGATCAACTTCTTCATCAAAATTATCACTGATAGTGATATAATCCTGATAAAGGAATTCTTTACCATAATCTAAAGTGATTTCATCACTTTCTAATTCAATTGTAGGTGCTATGCTATCAACAATATTAAATTCAATAGTTTCTGATGTGGTATTACCAGAGTTATCAGAAACACTTAAGGTAATAGCTTGGCTACCTAAAACACTTGTATCAAGCACATTGTCATATTCAATAAAGGCTGTTACATCCCCATCAACATTATCTGTTGCTTGGATATAATCAGTTATATCATTACTACTATTGACTTCAATATCAATAGCGTATCCATTGCTATCTTTGATAAGTTCAGGTGCTGTGTTATCAACAACATCAACTTCAACATATTTTGTAACTGTGTTACTAAATTGATCAGTTGCACTGACTTCAACAGCATATGTTCCTAAGGAATAAGCATCATAAGTTTTAGAATTAATGGTTACATCTAATGCATCTAAGGAATCACAATTATCAACAATAGAAAACAATGTTTTATCTAACTTTGTTCCATATAGGACTTCTATTTTATTGGCTTCAATGGTAGGTGCTTCTCTATCAATAGCTACATAACCAACTAAGCCAAGGCTAGAAACAAACAATAAAGGAATAAACATAGCTTTACGTTTTAAAACGCGTTCTTGAATCGTCTCTAAGATATCTTCAGAAATGTTATTTCTTATGTATTTCTTTATTGTTTTCGATTTATTTTCGATATTTAATTTCTTCGTTGTCCTTCCTCCTTTTCAATAATATACCCATAAATTATAATAACACCAAGATAATTATTTGTCCACCATTTTCTTAAGAATTTCTTAAGAAATAGGAAAAAACATCGAGTTAATCGATGTTTTCTGCGAAATATTTGCGTGTATATTGTTGATCAGAAGTTAATTGCTTAATTAAGCCATCCCTATTATCAAAGGTCTTTTCTCCTCTCATTTTGGCATAAAACTCTACTTTAACATATTCACCATAAATGTCTTCATCAAAATCTAATATATTCACTTCCAAAGACATATGTGATAACTCACTAAAAGTCGGATTCAAGCCGATATTACACATACCCATATATACTTGATCATGTATATAAGCTTTGACGACATAAACACCACGTTGTGGTAAGTAATAGTTATTATATTCTATATTAGCTGTTTTAAAGCCAATTGTTCTACCAATTTGACGACCTTTGATGACTTTACCAGTAATTGTATATCTTCTTCCTAATAGTTCTGTAACATAACTAATACGTCCTAAATCAAGATATTGTCTAATTCTTGAAGATGATATTTTTTCATTATCATATATAACTTCATCAATTATAGTAACATCAATACCTTGATAATTTTGTATATCATAAGCATCACCTTGATTTTGATAACCAAAACGAAAATCAAAGCCACAAACAATATGTTTAATATGACTATTAATAATATATTTTTCAATGAATGTGCCAGGTGATAACCTAGCTACTTCTTTTGAAAAATCTATGATTAATAAATAATCAATACCCATTTGTTCTAATATATTTTTTCTATCAAGCATTGAAGATAAATACTTTTCTTCTTTCGAATAGCCCAAAATATAGCTTGGCTGATGATCAAATGTCATTAAGGCACTTTTATACCCTTTACGCTTAGAAACGCTTAGAACCTCCTTAACAAGCTCCATATGCCCTACATGCAAGCCATCAAAATATCCAATTGCACTAACAATAGGTTCATTTATATTCCATTGATATCCATCTAAATGTATAATCTTCATTAAAACAACCCTCTTATACTCTTCAAATAACCTTTTCCATTTGGTCCATAAACTGCCAAAACCTTATTTTCCTTATTCACAACCACTACTTGATGATCAATATCACTCTTAATCAACTTACCATGATAAACAATATTCTCATCATCTACCATATAATGTTCATAATCCTTAAAAACATCTTCCAAAGATAATAAACAATACTTACCATTTTGAATATCCTCTAAACTAAAACAATCCTCAATATCAAAATGTCCTGACTTTGTACGAATCAAAGACTTCATATGTCCAGGATAACCTAAAGATATAGCCATATCATGACATAATGATCTTATATACGTTCCCTTAGAACAAGAAACTTTCATTGTTATTTCATTATCTATAACATTCATTAATTCAATATTATGTATAGTAATATCTCTTGGTTCTACTTCTACTTCTTCATTATTTCTAGCATATTCATAGAGCTTCTTGCCTTTAACCTTAATAGCTGAATACATAGGAGGCATCTGCTTTTGTTTTCCTATATATGATTGAATAACCTCTTCTAAATGATTAATTCCAGTAAACTCTTTTGTTTCTATAGTCTTACCACTAGCATCATAAGTATCCGTAGAAGTCCCCAAAGAAAGCGTTGTTATATATTCCTTATTATCACTTACTAAAAATTGTAAAGCCTTTGTAGCTTTCCCAATACATATAACTAATACACCTGAGGCATCAGGATCCAAAGTCCCACAATGACCAACTTTCTTAGTATGAAATGTTTTTCTCACGACATTGACAACATCGTGACTTGTCATATGTAAAGGTTTATTAATCAGTAATATTCCATCCATATTTATCACCAAGGGATAGTATACCATAAATGAAAATAAAAAAAAGTAAGTTTGTAAGAAAGTTACATCATATATACTATTAATAACTTCACAATACAAAAAATCCCTATGTATTCATTACATAAGGATTTTTATATACCTTTTAATATTTACTGCTATTAATATTAGAAGCAATATCAATAATAATAACTGTAGAAGAATCAATCTTTTTCATCATTTGTTTCATATAACTTTCTGGAATAGCAACACACCCTGCTGTAGATGAGCCAGTCTTGCAATGCAAGAATATTGCCGAACCTTTATTATAAGTATTAGATGAATTATAATTAATGACTGCAAGATATTTATAAGCACTAGTATAATCAATCAAATGCTCATCGTTGCTTTTATCACAGTCATGTGTTTGTACACTTTCATCAATTAATTGATTGTAATAGGCTACTGTTGTACCACACCAGTACATAGTGCTCGTAATTTTCGTATAACTCATTATTGTGCCTGGATTAGAAGCTATGCCCATTAATTTAGAAAATCTATACAAACCAGTAGGTGTTTTACCGTCTCCTTCTTTGGTCTTATTGATTCCATTTCGCCCTAATGCTGCAGAAGTACTTATGACTTTAGACCAAGTACCATTACTCTTTTCATAATAAGCAAAAGTCCCTGAGGAAGATGAAGAACTATTGGCAGTAACAATAATAATCTTGTTAGTACTGCTTGCTACTTTTAATGATGAAACATCAAAACCACTTGAAGTTGTAGTACTTGAAGAACTAGATGAACTCGAAGAACTTGATGATGGCTTTGTTGTACTTAGATATTTAGATGACGCATATGCATTTGTTCCATTATAAGTAATGCGACTCCATCCATTGCTAGAAGTTCCTGTACGTTTGACACTTGCACCTTTCGATAATGTACCAATAGTTGCATAGCTAGTATCTGGTCCTTTTCTAACATTTAATGATGAAGTATTAACAACAAATACCGTTTCGTTACAATCTGTGAAATCTATGGATGTTGATATACTATCAGAATCAGATGAATCGTTGTTACTACTTTCATCATCATTGTCTTCATCAACTGCAACTATGACACTTATTTCTTTTGATGTAGAATTATCATAAGGATCTGAAGCAGTAATTGTTGCTATATATGTCCCCTCTTTTGTATAATCAACATCACTATCATCAATGGTTATAGTTATGTCATTCGAAAGATCTGTTGCTTCAAAATCTTCTATACTTAGTTTATTATCTGATGTTACTTCATATTCATCTTTTAAATTAATGAATTCAGGTGCAGTTGTATCAACAATTTCAATATTAACTGTTAATGATAAATCATTATAAGTCAAAGTTACAACATAGTTTCCAACATCTTGATAATCGTTAGATTCTGTATTCTCATCATCATTTGTTGAACTTTTTATTGTAACTATAGTTTTATTGGCTATTGTTTCATCTACTTTATCCATATCAAGATAATCTTTAGCATTTTCTGATATACTACTACCATATTCTAAAGTTATGGTACTTTTAGCTTTATCTGATAATTCAAATTCAATGGAATCATCATTTGTAAAATAAACAAGACCAATAGCAAGAACTATGACAAGTAAGCCTATAATAATCTTAACTATATTATTCCTAGTATCTACTTGTTTTTCTTTCAATGTAAATTCTCCTTTCATAATTTCCTTAGAATCATTTAATAAGATTAATAAAATAAGAGTAATAACTGTCGTAGACAATTATTACTCTGTAATAGCTGTATATGTAATTGCAGTTACATAATCATCTTCAAAGATAAATTGTAATGTTGAATCCCCTTTTGTATAAACATAGGCACCATTATCTTCTTCATAATCTGTCCCATAAGTTTCTTCAACAGAGGCTTTTTCATCACCAATACAAATACCTTCTGATGTTGATACTGTATCATCTTTTAAAACAATGGAACTAACATAATCTTCATCATCTGTAGGATAAGTAATTAACTGAAATCCCGCATAGGTATAAGTTTTATCAATACCTTCAAAAGCACAGCTTTCAGCTTCAAAATAAGATAATTCTTCTCCTAGATCTTCTAAAAACAAACTAGTATCTTCATTCATTTCAATTTCGATATCATTGTATTCAAATACATAACCTTTTTCTTCAGTTGTAGTAGTAGTTGTGTCACTTTCAGTTTCTTCGGTACTATTACTACTACAACCTACTAGCATCATTGTAGCCATAATTGCTATTAAAATCCTTTTCATAATGTTCTCCTTTATCTTTCTTTGGCTCCATAGCTTTTAAGGTAGCCATATTCTTCCAGTTCGTTATACTGATCTTCCTTCATATCATAATAGAATTCAACTTTTTCATTCCATCTTTCCACTGTTTCTTCATCATCTCTACTATCTTCTA
>JAJQGQ010000208.1 GCA_021200395.1 Erysipelotrichaceae bacterium | reverse complement strand
CCATCTAATTTGATAATTAAAATCTTTGCAACCCCAAATTATTTTGAATTACCCTCTTTTTTATATTATATCGTATTTCCTCGGAAATACAATTTTATACATAATCTCCACTATCTGTTGTTGTTTCAACAAAAATAGCTTGTTGTTGACTACCATCAAATGTTAATAATACTTTTTCATAACCACTAGATGCATATGTTGTAAGTATTAACTTATCACCACAAACACTTACATCAGTCAAATAGCCTGTATAAATACTTGTACTTTGACCTGTACTAATATCATAACGATATAAAACATAACTAGATGTATAATAGAACAAATAATCATCAGTCATATTAAGTAAATAACCATCTGTTATAGTAACAGTTTCTTTTGTACTCACATCATAACTATAAATAACACCATCAATATAATAATAAAGTTTACCATTAGAATACATCAAATTATAAACTTCACCACTTATAAGCTTTTCTTCACCTTGACCAGTAGTAGATATAGCATAAATACCATCACTACCTGTAAAATATATCATATCATCAATAACATTGATATTGTAGCTTTGGTGATCTGTAATTTGTTTAGATGTTTTTAAATCAACATCGTATACATAGATAGATTCTGAAGAAGAATCTAATTGATAATAAATCATATTATCTATAACATTGACATAATAAACATCTTCACCGTCAAAATATGTTATATCGTTAGAACCATCCAAATCCATTGAATGTAAAATATAATTGCTATCACAATAATAAATCTTATCATCAGTGACATTAATATATGAAACATCATCTTCTACTAATACTACTTGATTAGATAAATCATAATCCATGCTTACTAAATAACCATCATTATTTTGCATATATATTTTATCATCTGTTTGATAAACAAAACCGCCTTGAACATTATTCCCAATTTGTGAAGTATAAGAAGTTGTTCCACTAATGGTCATATTAGTCACAGTTGTAGCATTATTGCTGTCATCACTATCACCATAAAATTCACTTATATCATAAGAATCACTATAAGCATCATTAGAACTTGATCCATAATACAAATACCAATAAGATAAACCACTTAATGCAATTAATACAATAACTGCCCCTACAATCAGAGGAATATTAAGCTTTTTCTTAGGTTTTTCATAATCATTATAGTTTTGATTATCATTATAATCATTGTCATAAGTATTAAAATCATCATCATAATTATTGCTATAATTGTTATAACTCTTTTGATGATAATTATTATCTTGATCTAGAGGTCTATAATAACCACCTATAGAAGACTTTCTATTTTGCCTATAATCATTGTTATAATTATCTTGAGAAGAACTATCTAAACGTCTTCCACAATGAATACAAAACTGAGAGCCAGGATAGATAATTTGTCCACAATAAGGACATTTAACAATTTTTGTCCCACAATGAGGGCAATATTGCATATCATCGCTCACTTCACCTTTACATTTAGAACATATCATTTATATTTACCTCCACACTAATGTGTATCTTCTTCATCAACAATTGTAAAATCAACATCTATGACTTCTGAATCATTATTTTGGTTTTGATAATAATTCTCATAATAAGTTTGATCATCATTAGATGATGATCCATATTTGATTCTGTTATAAATATATCTTACAATAAACGCAATAATAATTACTGGTAACAAATAAAAAAATAAAGGAAGAAAGAATCTTAATATAAACATCACAAAAACCAGAATTATAAATAAAGCAATAAAAGTATCCATAAAAAACCTCCTTACGACTTTAGTCTATCTTATTTATATAAACTATTCATGAACTGAATTATTTTGTTGAAATACAAACAAATAATAGACTGGTACTTGTAATCCCTTTGCAAATTTTTCTATCACTTTTAAAGAAACATTACGTGTTCCTCTTTCTACATCAGATATATAATTTTTAGAAAGTTGACAGCGAAAACCCAATTCTTCTTGAGAGATATTTTGCATCATACGTAATTCTCTAATACGTTTGCCAAACTTCTTATTAATTGTTTCCATATTATTCTTTCTCCATTTGTTTTAGTTTTTGAGCTTCTTCTTTTATTTTTTTAAAACGACGATGTAAACTAGATTTACTAATAGTTTTATCATATTCATCTTCATATTTTTCAGTTAATTCACTAAGTGTTAATTCTGGATTATTTAATCTTAATAGTGCTACTTGTTGTGTTTGATCATCCAATACTTCAATTCCTGCTTTATCAATAACATAAGCAATATCTTGAATTTGATCATAAGAAGCACTCATAGCTTTCGTTTCATTAGCGATATCACAATTATTCATACGATTTACTGTATTAGACATATTACGATCAATTCTTGTGATTTCAAAATTCATAACTGAAGTAGATGAACCAATAGCACGTAAAAAATCTCCAATTTTTTCTGCTGATTTTAAATAAACGACATATTTATTACGACGTTTGATAACTTTAGCATTTAAATCAAAAGTATTCATTAATCCCGCAATAAATAACGCATAATCTTCTTCGTTAACACTCATTTCTAAATGATAATTAGATGTTGATGGATTATTAACACTACCACAAGCTAAAAAGACACCAGCTAGATAGGCTCTTTTTTGTTTATCATTTTGAATAAGTGATGGATCTGGATTATGATGTCTGAAAGCATCAATATAGAGATCATCTAAGATTTCTTTGGCTTTGGATACTTTTAAGTAATAAACATTATTTTTTTTGAGTTTCATTTTACGTGTAACTCTTAATTCAATTTGTGGTTGATATAAGTCTTTAAGAAGTTTATGAAGTTTTGATGCTATTTTTGCATTTTCACTACGTAATTCTAAAGATAAGCCTGTTTGGTTATAAGAAAGTGTTCCAATAATCTTAATCATGGCACAAAGAATGGATCTTTCACAATCCTTATCAAAATCATTAAAACAGATTTCTTCTTTGACAACTCTTGAAAAAGATATCATTATCATCCCTCCTTAGTGATCAGCATCACGATGCCATTTATATACTTGGTAATATTTTGAATAATGATCAGCTAAATAGTTTGTCAGTGTTACAGAACGATGTTGTCCACCTGTACAACCTACACCTATAATCATTTGCATTTTTCCTTCTTCTTCATATTTTTTTAATAAATAATCATAATAAGTAATGGTTTTTTCGATAAATTCCTGAGTTTCAGGTTTCTCCATGACATAGTCATAGACAGCTTGATCATTACCAGTTAAATTTCTTAATTCTTTAACATAAAATGGATTTGGTAAGAAACGTACATCTAATAATAAGTCAGCATCTCTTGGTATACCATGTTTATAACCAAAAGATACAAAAGTAATTCTAAATGTTTCAGTATGGCCTTTATGAAAATAGCTTTCTAATTTATCTTGTAATTTAGTTGGTTTTAATAATGATGTATCAATAATAATATTAGCTAGTTTACTTATAGGTTCGGCCATTTCTCTTTCATATTCAATAGCTTCTATCAGTGATGAAGCAACATTGCCTATCATTAAAGGATGAGATCGACGTGTTTGTTTGTAACGTGATAAAAGTATTTCATCATCACAATCCAAAAATACAATAGTTAAATCAACCCAATCCATATTAGATAAAACACGTACTGCAAGTACAGCATCTCCTAAAGATACGGCCATTGCCACTTTAGAGTATTGAGCTGATACACGGATTAAATCACCAAATTCTTTTAATAATGCTATAGGATAATTATCAATACATCGATATTCCATATTTTCAAAAATAGCCATTGCCTGAGTTTTCCCAGCTCCAGACATTCCTGTAACAACTACTACCTCAACTTTTTCCATAATATCCCTCACCATCCTTGTCTATACTATAACAGAAATCCCATCTTAAGTGTACATTTTTTTGAAAAGAAAAGAGGAAAGACCTCTTTATTTCATAAGTGATGCAATATATTGACCTGCAATAGCCCCATCATTAGTTGCTGTAACAACTTGACGTAATGCTTTATCTGTTACATCTCCACCCGCAAAAATACCTGAAACTTTTGTTTCCTGATTTCTATCAACTTCAATATAACCACGCTCATTCACAATACCTAAATTTTTCACAAAATCAGTCATTGGATCTAAACCAATAAATGGGAAAATACCTTGAACTTCAATCACTGATAATTCATTCGTATTAGAATCAGATACTTCTAATCCTGCTACCTTATTGTTTTCGACAATAACAGCATGTGGCTTTTTCAAATAATGCATTTCAATATTATCTTTTGTATTGATTTTATCAGCTAAATATTGATCAGCGCGTAACACATCACGTCTTACCACAATATGTACCTTCTTAACAATATCAGCTAAATAAATAGCCTCTTCAATGGCAGAATTGCCTCCACCAATAACACAAACTTCCTTATTTTTAAAGAAAGGTCCATCACAAACAGCACAATAAGAAACACCTCTACCTGTCATTTCTGCTTCATTTGGTACACCCATCACTCTTTCTTTTGTTCCTGTCGCAATAAAAACATATTGACATTCATAAGCTTTGTCACCTGCATGAACAACCTTATGATCATCTAGGACTTCAATGCTCGTTACTTCTCCATATTCATACTTAGCTCCAAATGATAAACATTGTTCATACATCGCATAAGCTAATTCTGGCCCTTTTTTAATAACTCCAGGATAGTTTTCTATTTCTGCAGTATTATTCAATTTCCCTCCAGGTGCGCCACCATCTAATACTAATACACTTGCACCCGCACGCGATGCATACAAAGCTGCTGTTAAACCTGATGGTCCAGCCCCAATTACTATCAAATCAACCATTTTTATTCACCCTTTCTACAAATTCTATCAATTCATCCATTTGATTCAACATAAAATCAGGATTTAATTTTTCAATTTCTTTTGTCCCTTTTGGTGTCCAATTCACACCAACACTATATACATGAGCATTCTTAGCTGCTAAGATATC
Organism: Erysipelotrichaceae bacterium; assembly: GCA_021200395.1. Classification (GTDB taxonomy): domain Bacteria; phylum Bacillota_I; class Bacilli_A; order Erysipelotrichales; family Coprobacillaceae; genus JAJQDJ01. Next base: position 1,008 of record JAJQGQ010000208.1, on the reverse strand, counting down.
ACTTATATTATCACCAACATAAACAGCTTTAGTACAAGAAAGTTCTTGCATAGCTTTTATGATTCCTTCAGGATCAGGTTTTACATTCGTCACATGATCACATCCTAAAACAATATCAAAGTATGGTGTTATTTCAAACAAATCCAAACCAATATAAGCAGCCACTGAATATTTAGATGTTACAACTGCTAAAGGATATCCCTTTTCCTTTAATATTTCTAATGTTTCTTTAACAGTAGGATACATCGTTACAAAATCCTCATGATGACTATGATTATATTCTCTATAACAATCTATAATTTCATCTATGATCTTTTGATCATCAAAATAACGAGAAAAAGATTCTTGTAATGTTGGACCTAAGAAAGATAAATACTCTTCTTCATTTAACCTATAATCAGGCAAATATTGTTTAAAAGCATGTTCAAATGATTTTCTTATTAACAATTCTGTATCTAATAACGTCCCATCTAAATCAAAAATAATCGCTAAATCCTGTTTCATCCTATCAACTCCGCCACAATTATAGCATACTTCTTTTTATTTCTAAACAATTTTGCATTTCTTTATATTAGTGAACTATAACATTATCATTGATATTATTTATGACACCTCTTATTTGATTCCAAATTGATATATCTGTAAAAACATCTACGATACTCCCTTGATCAGTAAATGGAGGTTCTTGCAAAACCGACAAATCCTTCATAACACCATTTCTAGAAACATATTCAATAATTTGATTAACAAAATATATTTGATGACTATTAAAATTATTTTCATTTAAAAATTCCGAAAATATATCTTTAGCTACATCTAAATCCAAACCTACTATTTCTCTTACAAATTCACCTAATGGTTTTTCACCATATTCGCTTATATATTCATCTTTTGTTCCTAAATCATGCCATAAAACATCTTCTAATTCATCTAGATCATGTTGATTCAATGGTTCATTCCTTTTGATTTTATAAATGACTGGATCATCTTTTTGATGCTCTCTAATAT
>JAJQGQ010000088.1:19083-30167 GCA_021200395.1 Erysipelotrichaceae bacterium | reverse complement strand
GTCTTTTTTATATGCTCTTATTAGAAAATTGTTTAAGTTCATAATTTATTATATTCAAATTTAAGAATTTGTATTCATATTTATATCAATAAACCAGTAATAAAAGCTGCTAAACAAGCGACAAAAGCAACCGTAGTTAAACTACATTCTTTATATGCTAGAATTAATGCAATAATAAAACCTACAAGTGAAGTATATATATTACCAGTACTTGATAATATGGATGGAAATACCATAGCCGATAAAGTCACATAAGGTACATAATATAAGAACGATTTGATAAATGTATTCTCAATATCTTTATGAATAAATGTTAAAGGAATAGCTCTAATAAGATAAGTGACTATAGCCATGATAAATATGTATATATATGTCTTATTCATTGTTACTCTCCTTTATCGGAAATAGATATGCGAACAATGATGCTAACAATAGTGTAATAATAATGATTCTAAATCCACTAGATATTTGATTGATCATTGGTAATATCTCAAATAAACTACTAACAATCATTGTTGTAACAACAATAATCATAATATATTTATTATGTTTAGCAGGAGGAATAATAATCGCTATAAACATACCATACAAAGCTAAACCCAAAGCATTTAATATACTTAATGGTAATATATTACCTAAAGCCGCACCAATAAATGTACCTGCTCCCCAACCTAATATTCCACTTGTCATTAAACCATAAGAATAATAAGGAGAAATCCTTCCTTCTTGCATCATAGAAACACCATATATTTCATCTGTAATACCATAAGAAACAGTCATTCTGTGTAGAATTGAAGTATTCTTATCAATCTTTTGAGATAATGATGTAGACATCAAAATATAACGCATATTAAGGATTAATTGTGTCAACGCCACTTCGAAATAACTTGCCTGAGCAATTATCAATTCTAAACCACCAAACTGACCTGCGGAAGACAAACATGTCAAAGAAAACACAGTTGCTTCTAATATACTTAAACCACCCATACTGGCTTGTAATCCAAATGTTAAAGAAACAGTAAAATACCCTACGCCAATAGGAATAGCATCTTTAACACCTTTTAAATAAAACTCCTTCTTCATAACTTTCACCATTTAAAAGTATAGGATTAGTTTATAAAAAAGTAAAGGAAAAAGAATCATATAATTAATTGGTACTATCATCAATACATAAATTAAATAATCCTAATAATATATATTGTTGAAGATTATCTATCTTTATGATATCAATATGATAATTGTCTATATGACCATGGAAATTTTCTTTCAGTTTATCTTCAACAACTTGTGGATCATCAATTAAATCACAGTATAATACGATAACTGTTGGTGATATAATACATATAATTGTTAATATGAGCTTATAAACAACCTCTAATATTCCTTGAGGTGTCACATATAGTTTTTCTTTTGGCTGTGAAAAATCTAAAGGTAAAAATTTAACTTCACCTGCAAGATAAGAATTACCTGTAATAAGCTTACCATCAATAACTGTACCTAAACCAGCATCAATACCGATAGGCTGAAACAAAAAGCAAAATGAGTCATATTGATTTTGCGAAGCATAGTATCCTAAAGCAGCGCTATTAACATCATTAGAAATAATAGCTTGAATCTTATATTTGTCTTCTAAAATATCCTTTAAATGGCAATTGCCATTTTCTACGAATGTTGATAATACGTTTCCATTATCAACAATTCCAGGTATTGATATTGCGATTTTTTTAATTTCTGGATAATCTAATATACAAATATCAATAACACTATAAATATCGTTCAAGGAAATAGTATTTTTGACAATTTCTTTTTCTAATTTTATGCGATGATTATAAACACGATAATTAATATAGTTATGCTGATTATTGTTATATATTGATAGACATAATACTGTTTCTTTAATTTCAGTATTTCTTTGAAATGCAATATGTTCTTTATGATGATTATTCCCATCATTTTGATGTTCATTCATACTATCTTCAATAATATCTAATATGGTATGAACATTATATGTTGCAAATACACTAGCTGGTATTTCTTTAACTATCTTATTTTTTAATAATGCTTTAGTTTGAGCAAGTTCATAGGATATTTGAGGTGCTAATAATACAATGTCATAATCATCTTTTATTTTATATAAATTATGATAACCTACTGCAGATACATGAATATTAAGATCCAACAATTCGACTGTTTCATTAATCTTTTGTGCAAAGTAGCTGGTTGTTAGACCACCTGAACAACATAAAATAACATTGATATATGGTTTGGTACTAATTTCATCAATGGTTGCTTTCATCTCTTGAAATAAGTTTACTGCATGTTTGAGATTGTTCATCTGAAAATGAAGATAAAATTCAGTATTTTCTTTAACTTTATTATAGACACATAATTCAATAATATTATTATCATTGAAGGTGATATAGCTTTCAATATTATCTGTTTCTAATGATATTTTATCTTCACTTTCTACAAGGCCTAAATCAGTTCCTTGTAGTACCATCCATCTTCTAAATACACTTACATAAATATCACTTAAAAATTCATCCATGATAATTCCTCCTCTTAATTTAATTCTATCAAATATTTATATTAATTTAAGTTAACTAAAGAAGATTGAAAATTATTTATGCGAAATGATTAAATAAATCTCATAAATATGAGATTATTTTTTCAAAAAAAGAACTATCAATGATAGTTCTAAACAACGATATTTCTATTTTTTACAATATTATTTTGAGAATTAATATCCATAAACATACCAATAGAAATCATATAAGATAATAATGAAGATCCACCATAGGATATAAATGGTAAAGTTATACCAGTAATTGGTAATAATCCAAGTATCATACCCATATTCCATATTTGTTGAAACATCAGCATGCCCATAATACCCATGGTCATATATTTATCACGATCATTGGTTGAATCAAAACCAATTTTCAAAATAATAACATCTAAAGCTACAATTGCTAAAACAGTAATAATACCACCAATATAACCAAAATCCGTTAAAATAACAGCAAAAATAAAATCTGTTTGCGCTTCAGGGAAAGATTTAATGACTGATTGAAAACCATGACCAAACCATCCTGCAGTACCATAAGATAATAAGGAATAGAATAATTGATAACCCTCATCAGCAATCGTTCCCTCAGGATCTAGCCATCCTGCAAATCTTTTGACTTGATGAGCACTCATTAAACTCGCAAAAATATCAGGCTGATAAACATATAAATAAGCCCCTGCACCAATAATAATCGCTAAAGCACTAATACCAAAAGCAAACCATTGTCCTCTTAAACCACTTGAAAATAATACAAAAACAAAACCAACTAATAAAATCATGGCCACACCAGAATCATTTTGTAAATAGACAAGGACTGCTGGTGGTAAAACGACTGCCAAACATTTACCAATATATCTAATCTCTGTTTCTAATGTTTTAATCAAATAATAATCATTATGTTCTTTCGTCACTCTTGCTAAAGCTATAATCATAGCTATTTTCATGAATTCTGAAGGTTGTAAACTAAATCCAGGTAAATTAATCCACGAAGTAGCCCCATTTGATGTATGCACTAAGGGAATAACATCTTTATAAAAGAAATGATTATATAAAAAGCGATCTAATGCTAGAATAACCAACAATCCTATTAAAATACCATATATAATCCATATATTATCATAAATAGCCTCGTTGCCTATTCTATATACTATATAAACAACTATAACTGATATTATATAAAATACTGCCTGTTTTATCCATAAAGTATTAGGACTACTCGTTACTTTTGATGAAATTAACGGAGCAGCATTCCATATTGCAAAACAGCTAATACATGCTAAAACAAATACCACAGGAACAAGAGGTTGATCTGTTATTAATTTTTTTAACTTTTCCATTGCATTGCTCCTTTCTTTTTTTTCACTCTTATAGTATACTATAAAACAGAAATACTTCAATTAAAAAAGGATGTGATTTTATGGATTTTCGATATATATTAATTGCTGTAGGCGTTATTTTGGCTATATGTTTGATTTATTTTGGCTTTACACGTTTTATTAAAAATAAGAATTTTAAAGAAAATGTTTCTTCAACCATAGATATTCATAGCTTATTAATAGCATTGGGTGAAAAAGAAAATATTACATATGTAAAAAGTTCACCTTCAAAGGTAACAGTAGGTCTTAAAGATCATAGTAAAATTGATGTTGAAGCTATTCAAGGATTAGGAGCCAGTGGTATTGTTGAAGGTAAGGATAATCTATCAATGATATTTGGGCAACAATCACCATTTATTGAGAAAGATTTGAAGCAATACTTGTAGTATTGCTTTTTTGTGAGGAAATAATATGGAATTAGATATACCTATTATTTATGATTGTGATGAAGTTATAGGATATGGTGGTAATCAGGATTGGTTTGCAGATATTTGGGCACAAAGAGCTGGTTGCGCGAGTGTATTAGGAAGTAATCTTTATGGTTATTATCATCATCATAATCATTATAAATTAGAAGAATTTTTACCTATTATGGAAGAAATGTTTTCTTTAATGGAACCTGGTTATATGGGTTATCCTTACTTAAAGAAGTTTGGCAATACTTTTTCTAAAAGGATGAGTGATGATCATATACAATTAAAACCTATATATCAAAAGAAATCTAAAAATTTTAAACAAGCGTATACTTTTGTTCAACAAAGTATTGATGAAGGGCATCCTGTAGGCATGTTGATTTTACATCATAGAGCTAAAGAATTAGAGGATGACAATTGGCATTGGATTTGTATTACTGGTTATCATGAAAATCAGATTATTTTTTCTGATTGTGGAGTTAGAAGATTGATTGATGCTCATATTCTTTTTGATATTTGTCCTTATAATGTATTTAAAATGGTTAGAATGAAAGACGATCCTACAAAGTAGAATCGTCTATTATTTTTTGCATATCTTGAGGTAGTGGACTTACTATCGTCATTTTTTCTTTAGTGATGGGATGTATTAATTGTAGTTGATAAGCATGTAAAGCTTGTCTATTGATTAAAGTTGATGGTTTTCCATATAATTCATCACCTAATATAGGTAAGCCAACAGAAGCTAAATGGACTCTTATCTGATGCTTTCGACCACTCTCTAAACGACAATTTAATAATGATAAACCATTATGAAAAGAAATACATTGATAATAAGTTATAGCATCTTTTCCAGAAGAAGATATGACCATACGTTGATTATGATGCCTATCTCTGCCTATAGATTGATGAATCATGTGTTCCTTATAATCATTTAACGTTCCTTCAACAATAGCAAGATAATTTCTTTTGATTTCTTTCATAGATAATTGATAATCTAATAATGGTTGAATAAAACGACATTTACAATAAATCACTAAACCACTTGTTTCATAATCTAAACGATGAATAAATCTAACAGGTATATCAAGTCCACATTGCTGATAATAAGCTGATACTATGTTGGATAATGAATTCACTTCATCCTTAGAAGAAGGAAAAACATTAATAAAAGCTGGTTTATTCACAATCAATAAAAAGTCATCTTCATATATAATATCTAAATCTTTATATAATGGGGCATACATACCATCATCCTTTTGATAAGCTAATAGAGTTAATTTATCCCCTTTAAGCATAATACTAGAAGCTGATACATAGCGATTATTAAGTGTATAATCTTTATTTTGTTTTAATAGATGAATAGTTTTTTTAGATAAATGAAATTCTTTGAATAAGTCTTCAATAGATTGAGGTTTATCAATAACAAGTGTTAAATAGGGATAATGAACTTTATATTGCATAAATTGTAATACGTATATCTATCGATACATCAAAATCCTCTAAAGTATCTAAGACAGAACGTTTCTCCTTTTTAATATGATAATAATGAGGTGTCATTTTTAATAGATTTAAAGTATCTTCCCTATTTTTTAAATGAATCTTTTCTTGATAATCATAACTATCAATCACTTTAAAAGGTAAGCGTATATGTTCATCAGACTTTACTTTTACTTCATCATAGATAAGTTCCTTAAATTCTATTAAATGCCTATTATTAGCTGTGACATGAATCATATAGCCATTATCTTTAAGACATCTTTTAATTTCATCAGCATTAACGACTGTAAATAACGCAGTTATCACATCTAATGAATGATCACAAATTGGAATATTCTTACTATTAGCTACTAACCAATATATATCCTTACGATACTTTGTTGCCAGCTGAATACCCACTTTTGATATATCCAAACCATAGACTGTTGCATCCTCAAAACTTTCTTTAATCTTTGTTGTATAATAACCTTCACCACAACCCAAATCTAATATCTGCATAGAATCTTTATGATGCTCTTTGATGTAATTGATAACTTCACTAATAATACCATCATAATAACCTTGATTAAGATGAGCTCTACGACATAGTAGACTATCTTTATTATCTCCTGGTAAATTCGTTGCTTTATCAGGATTTAATAAAAGATTAATATATTGATTCTTAGCAATGTCATAGCTATGTCGATTGATACATTTATATGTTTTACCATCTAAATAGAGTGCTTCATGACATTTAGGACAAGCAAGTTTATGCATAGAAATCATCCTTTCTTAATTCATAGGTTGGATGGTTAAGACCAGTAGGTTCATAATACTTATCTTCTATGTATTGAAAATTAAGATTAGAGATAAGTGCTTTAGAAGCTATATTGTCAGGATGATGGCCAACGATAATCTTGGTGATATTTAAAGATGTAAAGGCATAATCAATCACTTTTTTAGCTGCTTCAGCGGCAAAACCTTGATGTCTACATTCTTTCTTTATATGAAAACCTATTTCATAGATATTATCTTCATCTGTTGGTCTTAAACCACAACAGCCAATAAAACTATGATCAATCAGTGAAAATAAAGGATAATATTGAACATGATATTGATGATAATTGTTTATTTCTGTATTTAATCTATCCTTTATTTGATCATTTGTAAAAATACCATTAGCACTTATAAATTGTGATACATCTTTTTGTCCATATAAAGATATCATAAGTTTTATATCATTATCTTTCCAAAGTGAAAAACCCAATCGAGAGCTATTCATAAAATAATCATGAGTTTTTACTCCTTTAATCATCACAAACTGATAAGGTTGTAATTGCTTTAATACATATGTATCATAGTTGTTGAGTAATATTTCACCTGATATATAAGGTATTTTGATTATCTCATTAGAAAAGTTACATAAACATGTTATTGTTTCATTATTGTATATACGTTGATAAGCAACAATATGATTATCAATATCTTCAATAGCTTTAAAATCACCATAAATAAGAGTATCCTCATTTTTACGTATATCAATCATTTTCTTATAAAAACTATAAATAGAATAAGGATCATCTATTTGACTTTCAACATTAATGATGTCTTGATTTCCACACATCTTTAACCAAGGTTCATGTTGACTAAAACCAGCATTCTTTGTATTATCCCATTGCATTGGTACACGGGCATTATCACGACTACGCTGATTTAAAAAATGTAAAGCCTCTTCATGACTAAAACCTTCTTCAATAGCACGTTGATATTGACTATGAGAACTAATATCATCAAAATCATCTAAACTATCTCTTACAAAATTCTCCATACCAATCTCTTCACCTTGATAAATAAAAGGCGTACCTCTTAAATAAAAAAACATTCCTGCCAACATGGTCTTTGAATAATAGTTATGATTTTCTTTATTAATAAACTTATCAATGGAACGCGGCTGATCATGATTTTCTAGAAAAGAAGCAATCCATCCTAACTTTTGTACTTCTTTTTGACTTGTAAACAACAAATCTCTAAACTCTTTGATTGTCCAATCTTGTCTTGCAAACCATTCTTCATCTTCATTAATATCAAAATTACAATAATTAAAATCAAACATCATAGAAAAACATCCATCTTCACCAATAAAAATACCTAAATCAGGATATTTAAAACCAACAGCTTCAGCTACTGTCATACAGTTATATTTTTTAAATGTCTCTTCCTTTAATTCCTTAAAAAAGACTTCAATACCAGGCTGATTTCTAGTAAATGGAAAACATGCACTTAAGTCATCATGACCATCAACTTCACCATTTTGATAACTTTGATCCTTCTTAATAAAATTAATCGCGTCTACTCTAAAACCAGCAATTCCCTTATCCAACCACCAATTAATCATTTGATATAATTCTTTTCTTAAATCTTCATTTTCCCAATTGAGATCAGGTTGCTTCTTAGAAAATGAATGAAAATAATATTCATCTCTACCTTCAACTTTTTGCCAAACTGAACCACCAAAAACACTACGCCAATTATTAGGTCTTTCTTTTCCTTCTTTAAATATATAATAATCATGCTTAGGACTATGAGGATTATGAATAGCTTCTACAAACCAAGGATGCTCATCAGAAGTATGATTAATAACCAAATCCATAATAATCTTAATATTTCTTTTTTTAGCTTCACTAATAAGCTCATCAACATCATCCATAGTACCAAATTCTTCATTAATATCATAATAATCAGATATATCATAACCATTATCATCCATAGGTGACTTATATATTGGACATATCCAAAGCATAGTAATTCCTAAATCACTCAAATAATCTAATTTTTGAATAATTCCTTGAATATCACCAATACCATCATTATTACTATCATAGAAACTTTTAGGATATATTTGATAAACTATTTCTTTTTTCCACCATTCATTCATTGATATTCCTCCTATACTTTATATATTGATCTATCAGCATCATTGAATGTTGCATAAAATCTTTTCATCATTTCTTTAAAGTCATTATTACGATTATGACAGCGTTTTATATATTGTTTCATAAGTATATTCATATCAAAATCAGGTATTAATATACTTAATTCATGGATATCGTAGATATTAGCATAATTTGTAAGGATGATAAGATGATGCATAAATGTTTGTTGAAAGTCTTTTTTAGGACAGTCAACTAAATCTATCATATTTTGAGTAATGTAATAAATATCCATGGAATCAAAAATATTATAATGTTTTTCAACAATTCTTTTAATATAAGTAAATAACGAATCAGAATTAAAAGGAAGATGTGGTTGATCATCAATATTCATCCATTTGCGTTCATCTTTTTGATAATAATAGGCCCAAAGTGCTTGAACATCTTGCATCTTTTCATATAATGCTAAAACATTCTCTTCAGTAAAATCAATACCACGTTTTTTTAAATCTAAACTATATTGTTCAATTGATGTTTCTTCTTCATACTTTTTATGTTTATGATAATAATTATTTTCATTTTGTAAGTTTTTCATTAATTCATTGGTTGTTTCTATACCAAATAATTCATATAATTGTTTCTTATCCATCATATTCTCCTTTGAGAAAATTATAGCATATTTTCTTTTTATTGAGAATGTGTCCTATAAGATTTAAATGTTTATTTTTTTGAGATTACTTGATATAATGTTAGTCAAGGAGCTGAGATATATGGGATTATTTTCTAAAAAGAAACCAAAGATTGATTATGACGCTATCTTTAAGGAACAATATAAGTCTGTTAATCAATTATTACAACAAGCCAATAATGAAATGGATTATGTTATAAAAGAATCTATATTAGCTTTAGTTGTAGAAAAATATAATGAACTCATTGATTTAATTGATCAAGGTGCTGCTTTTGATAAAGATCATTTTATAGCTTTAAAAAATAATGCTGAAAAACAACTTGCGGATGTTCATGCTATTAATAAGGATACATAATGGCTATTTTAGATATTGATATTGTTAAAGCGGTGATGAATGTCATGGATGAATATGGAGATAGTATTCGCTATGATTATGATCGCTTTGAGGAAGCTTTGAATGATGAAGCACCACAGCTGATGGATGAGTGCTATTTAGTTGTTTTAGGTATGAAAGCAGGCATCTTTGATGTGATGATTTTTGAAGAAGATATTGATATAAGTGGATATAAAGAATATGTTATGAAGCGTTTATCGCTTAGTGAAGAAGAAGCTGTTTTTATGATAGCAATATTTCAAAAATTGATTAAAGAGATAGGTTATTATTTTACCGTTACTGATATTGATCAGCTTGTTAAACAAAGTTATGATCAAGGTGATTTAGGGCATTTATTTATTTTGGCAAGAAGTTATTTTAACGGTTTTGGAACAAAGCAGGATTACGAAAAGGCTTTTGAAATTTATTCTTATTTGTATGGTTTAGGTTATCATGAATGTGCCTACTATTTAGGAATGATGTATGAACATGGTTATGGCGTTGAAACGGATAAAGAAAAAGCAATGCTTTATTATACGTCTCATGAAGATGATTTGACATGTCTGCGTTTAGGGATGATTCATATGTTTGGTTTAACTGATAAGAAAGATTTGGATACAGCTTTATCTTATTTCCAAAAGAGTCATGAAAGTGAAGCTTATTTTTATAGTGGCTGTTTATTAGAATATCATAGAAATTATTCAGGAGCTTTTCAGGCTTTTTATAAAGGCACAAAGAGATTTGAAAGCAATTGCCTTTATAAAGCTGCAACTTGTTTGAAAACAGGTGTAGGTGTTGAAAAAGATAGTGATTTGGCCCAAAAATATTTTCAATATGGCTATTATCTACATAATGGGGACTGTACTTATGAACTTGCATTGCATTATTTACAACATGGTGTATATGAAAAAGAAAAGTTAAAGGGTATTCATTATTTAAAACAGGCAGCTTCTATGGGTAGTCAAATTGCTTGTGTGACATTGGCTCAATTTTATCGTTTTGGTCAGTATGTTAAGGCTGATATACAAAAATTTGAGTATTATTTAAGAAGAGCCTATGAAATAGAAACAGAAAATCAAAGAATACTTAAGGAGTATGCTTATGAAAATTTATAAAAAAGGAGCATCACAATCTTATACATTGGGTGTTTTTCCAACAATAGAATTGTTGAAAAACAAGCCAAATTATGTTAAAAGAATAGTGGTTCATTCTAGTATTGAAAAAAACAGTGGTTATCCTAAAATCAAACAATTATGTGA